>CAYQOI010000428.1:0-3712 GCA_964419085.1 uncultured Cytophagia bacterium
GATTGACGCGAGAGTCCTGCTCTGTTTTCCCAAAATCCAAACCCGGACAATTCACAAATTGGGGATTTACGGTCGATTCCCGCAGCTCATCTGTCACTCAGGAGGAGTCCTGTCCGCTGTTTAAGGGCTTGTGTGCAAAAAAGATTCTTCCAAAAGGATAGGCAATTTGTGAATTATTCGGTTTAAATGGGTGAACGCACGACCGGTTGCCGTGGTATAAAAGTCTAAGTTTGTCTTGGAAAGGAGAGAAACATGCCTGTCACCACCATCGAGTGGAAAGATGGAAAAGTGAGGATGATCGACCAGACCCGACTCCCCGCCGAGTTGGTCCATCTGGAAATCAGCGAGGTCGAGGTGCTGGCGGAAGCCATCAAATCGTTGCGGGTGAGAGGTGCGCCGGCCATCGGCATTGCCGGCGCGTTCGGCATGGTGCTAGGCATTCAGAATTTTACCGGAGATGACAAGGAGAAATTCTTCCAAAAACTCACAGAAACCGGTTCTTACTTGAATGCCACCCGGCCTACCGCAGTGAATCTATCCTGGGCCATCGCGCGCATGAAACGAAAAGCCGAGGAGAATCTCGGTCAGCCGGTCGCGGAGATCAAAAAAATCCTGTTGAACGAAGCGTTGGAAATCTGGGAAGAAGACCGGCGTGTGTGCCGCCAGATGGGGAAGCACGGCGCCGAGCTGATCGCGGACGGGTGCCGCATTCTCACGCACTGCAACACCGGCGCACTGGCCACCGCGGACTACGGCACCGCGCTGGGGGTGGTCTTCACCGCACACAGCCAGGGCAAGCGGGTGAGCGTGTACGCGGACGAAACCCGGCCGCTGCTGCAGGGAGCCCGCCTGAACACCTGGGAATTGATGAACGAGGGCATCGATGTGACCCTCATCTGCGACAATACCGCGGCGTTTGTCATGCAGCAGAAAAAAGTGGACTGTGCTATCGTCGGAGCCGACCGCATCGCGGCCAACGGCGACACCGCCAACAAAATCGGCACCTACAATGTCGCGGTACTGGCCGAAAAGCACGGAATTCCCTTTTATGTCGCGGCGCCGTTTTCCACCATCGACTTCAACATCAAGGATGGGACTCAGATCCCCATCGAGGAGAGAGCCGCGGAAGAAGTGACCGAAGGGTTCGGTCGCAGAACCGCGCCGCCCGGTACCAAAGTGTACAGTCCGGCGTTCGACATCACACCCAACGAACTCATCACCGCGATCATCACCGAGCAGGGGGTGATCGAGCCGCCGTACGAGGTCAATTTGCAGAAGCACAAACCGTAACGCGTGGACGTCCAAACGAATGATTCGGCTTTCCCCAGGAATGAGGCTTAGCCCTCGTGCACTCGCCAGCCTGCTGCTCGCGGCGGCATTTCTCTTTGCTGGCTGTCAGCCCAAGGAGTTGACATCCGCCAAGATTTACATTCAGAACCGAAATTGGGAAAAGGCGCTGGAGCAGTTGGAACAGGCGGTCAAGTTGTATCCGGAAAACGCGGAAGCACACTTTTGGCTCGGTGGCACCTACGGTATTTTCGGGCGCTACAAAGAGATGAACCGCGAGTTTGACCTTTCCTTGCAGTTTTCGGACAAGTACCGGGAACAGATCAACGCGGAGCGGGAGAAGCACTGGATCCGGCAGTACAATTCGGGCGTCACCGCGATGAGTCATAAGCGGTACAGGGAGGCCGAGCGCGCGCTCAAAACGGCCATTCTCATCGCACCCGAAAAGGACGATGCCTACCGGCGACTGGCCGTCAACTATTTGCGGTTGGACCAGCCGGAGCAGGCGTTGATGCTCTACAACAAGCTGCTGGAGAAACACCCAGACGATCTGGAGCTGCTGTCCTCGGTAGCCAACCTGTACTACAGCGAGAGCCGATTCCAAGAGGCAGTTGATGTGCTGCATCATATGCTCCAACTCGAACCCGACCACCGCGACGCGTTGGCTAATCTGGCGCTCTGCTATGATTCCATGGGGCGGGTAGAAGATGCCACGCAGGCCTACACCCGGGCCATCGCCGCCAACCCTTTAGACAAGGACCTGATTTTTCTTTTCGGCGTACATAACTACAAGCAAAAGAAATACGAACGGGCCATCGAGCTTTTCCAGCAGGTGTTGGACATCGACCCGGATGAGTTCGAATCGACCTCCAACATCGGCAACACGTATTTGAGCATCGCTGAGCGGCTGAAAAAGAGCCTGAAAAGCAGCAACAAGGAGCTGGCGTCGCAGGAAAAGATCATGAGCCTGAAACAACGCGCGATTCAGAACTACAAGAACGCCATCTCCTATCTGGAGAAGGCGCTGCAAATACAGCCCAACCATCCGGAGCTCTGGCGCAATCTCGGGGTCGCGTACATCAACGTGGGGGAAAGGGAGAAAGGCCACCAGGCGTTTTTAAAATCCGAAGAGCTCAAGGTTCACCTCTCCAACTGAGCGCGGGCTTTCATTGTGTCCGCTTCCGCCGCAGCGCCGGGTGAAGTTTATTTGAGCTTCTCGGGATTGAGACCCTGCAGTTCGCGCAGGACAAACCGGCCGTCCTTTCGCACCAGCTTGCCGTCGAAGTAGATCTCGCCGCCGCCGTATTCCGGCGTCTGAATCATCACCATGTCCCAGTGAATCGCGGAGCGGTTGCCGTTGTTGGCCTCTTCGTACGCGTTCCCCGGGGTGAAGTGGAATGAGCCGGCGATCTTCTCATCGAACAAAATGTCCAGCATGGGCGAGGTGATGTAAGGATTGAAGCCGATGGCAAACTCCCCCACGTACCGCGCCCCGCGATCGGCGTCGAGGATCTCGTTGAGCTTCCGGCTGTTGTTGGCCGAGGCCTCCACGATCCTGCCCTTACGGAATTGGAGGCGAATCTCGGTGAAGCTGGTTCCCTGGTAGATGGAGGGGGTGTTGAAACGAATGGTGCCGTTGACCGAAGTGCGCACGGGCGCGGTGAAGCACTCCCCATCCGGAATGTTGTGTTCACCGGCGCAGGCGATCACCGGAATGTCCTTGATGCTGAACGAGAGGTCGGTTTCCGGCCCAACGATGCGAACCTCATCGGTGCGCGCCATCAGCTCTTGCAGCGGCCGCGAGGCCCTGGCCATTTTTCTGTAGTCCAGGGTACACACCTCGAAGAAGAAGTCCTCGAACTCCTCGGTGCTCATTTTGGCCTGTTGTGCCATGGACGCGGTGGGCCAACGCAAAATCACCCATTTTGTTTTGGGAACCCGAAGCTTGAAATGCACAGGCAGCAGCCAGTGCTTCTCGTAGAGCCGTATGGCTTCCGTGGGCACATCCGCCATTTCGGTGATGTTGTGGCTGCCGCGCAGCCCGATGTAGGCCTGTACCCGTTTCATCCGAAAAGACTCGTAGTCGCCGATGGTCTTCATCAGGTGGGCGTCGCCCAGGCGGATGAGCTCCCGCTGGATGCGGTTGTGTTTCAACGTCACCAGGGGCCGGCCGCCTGCGGCCTTGATTTTGCGAATCAGGGCGAGCACCATTTCATCGGGGATTTCGATGGCTTCGATGAGCACCGATTCCCCTTGTTGGATGCGCGTGGAGTGCTCCACAAGGACGCTCGCCAGTTTATCGAAACGTGGATCGTACATAGAAGTTTCTCCCATCTTTGTGCGGGGACGGTATCAAAAGTTGTCTAGATCAAACACATAATGTCATTCCGGTTTTTTCGCAATTCGGCGAAGCGGAATTGCGAAA
>CAYQOI010000429.1:0-3706 GCA_964419085.1 uncultured Cytophagia bacterium
TCCTGCATCCGCAGGAGTGACAAATTGATGCTCTTTTCCGACTTTTTGGAGAGCCCCGTATCATTAGCAGACGCTCATTTTCAAAACTCAACCGGACACTCATGAATCTGGATAATTCGCAGATTGTTTGTCATTTTGGAAGAACCTTTCTTGCAAACAAGGACTTAAACGGCAGACAAGACTCCTCCTGAGTGACATGTGACTTGCTGTTTAACCAGCCTGGAAAAGTCACGACACCGCAGATGAAACACCCCCACCTAAATGTAGTGTGGAAGGCCTTGCCCTCTATTCCTGGATACGTTTTGGCATTTCGGATTACACAAAATCTTTGCAATGAGGTTGGGGCGTAGTGGACTGCCCGACCCGAGGAGTCCGGCAGACGCCTGAGGGATCGAGCGGGCGCACCGAAAATTCCGTTGCTTTTCCGGTCCAGGTCGATTAACTTTTATGAATCCGAGGAAAAAACGTGTAATCGTCGGGAGTACGTCGTAATATGAAAAGAAAGGGGCAGCGTGAGGCATAGCGACTCTCAAGGAGGCCTTGACGAGGATAGCCAACTCATCCGGGAGTATCTCGAGAGCGGCGACACCGACTATCTAGGGAAGCTTTATGAGAAGTACAAGCAGAGGCTCTTTTTGCATTGTTTGAAGCTTGTGAAGCACGTGGAGGAGGCGCAAGATCTGGCCAGCGAGGTGTTTATCAAGGCTTTCGGACAGGTGGAGAAATTCCAGCGTGGGGCGCCCTTTTTCCCCTGGCTGGCTCGCATCGCCACAAACCTCTGCATCGACCATTTGCGCAAACGCAGCCGCCTAAGATTTCAGGAAATCAGCGAACGTCACGCGGTGGAGGAGCAACCCGATCCGGATAACGCAGAGCTGCAGATTCAGTGCCGAGCCAGAATTGTTGCGGCCATGAGAAGGCTCAAGCCAGAGCAAAGGAGATGCTTCGCTCTCTTTTATCTCCATCATCTCTCCTATCGCGACATCGCGAAGCTCACCGGATATTCCTACAACCAGGTGCGTTCGCATATTCAAAATGGCCGCCGTCGTTTCAAAAATCTGATGGAACGTTCACCATGAATGACGAGTTGCGGGAAAAATACGGGCCGGTTTTCCGTGCCCTGGGACGCACCTCGCGCAGCGAATGTCCTTCCGCAGAAGTCCTGGTCGGCTACGTCGAAGAAGAATTGGACGACCGCGCGCGCACGATTCTGGAGGAGCACCTCGATACCTGTCCACACTGTTTGCACGCGTTGACCCGTCTCCGCGATGTGAAACGAGCGGCTGAGGAGGCAGCCCCGCCCGACGCTGTTTGGCAGAAGGCCGCTCGCACGATGGATGCGAAAGTCTACGATTTTCTGGAAACGCTGAAATCGCAACCCGCCGGCTCTGCGGCGGAAAGCGATAAGGAGAAATGGTGGGTCTTTCTCTCCAAGATCAGGCTCGCCGTGCTGCGTCCGCAGTTCGCCTTCGCCGTGCTGTTGCTTTCACTCACACTCGGAGGCATATATACTTACGCGCTTCTCAGTAGGCCTTCCTACTTCGCCCTCGCGTTGCCCGACGCGATGGCGGTTGGGACGGTGCGTGGCGCGGCCGCGGCCGCAGGCGACCTTCATGAAGGGCTGACGGCTTTTGAGCGGGGTGACTACGCTGTGGCGGTTCGGCATTTGCGCCGCCTTGTGGAGCAAGACCCGGAAAACTACGCGGCGCATTTCTATCTCGGCGTCGCCACCCTTTTCCAGGCGCGGGTCCGGCTTCTGGGCCTCCCGTATTCATTTGACGCCGAAAAGGTTCGGCAGGCTGTTTCGCATCTGCAACGCGCCCGTATCCTGGCCGGAGACAACTTTTTTTACCAGGAAGATTGTCTCTGGTACCTGAGCAAGGCACGCTTGATGCTAAACGACGTCAGCGGCGCGCGGCAGTTCCTGCAGCAACTGGTCGCGCTCCCCCATCCCGGGCTGACCCGGAGAGAAGCGGCGAAGCGCGCCCTCGTTGCGCTCAATCCTCTGCCGGAAGCTCGAGAATAGACCGGGAAGGCTGGCCCTTACACCCCTCATCGGTGCCTCCCATCTCAATCCTCCTGGCGGGTGCCCCACAGGCGCAAATAGTGATCCCGGTACAGGTCTGCGTTTTCCCTCTTGCCTGCCTGCTGAAGCGCACGGCTCATGGACAGGAGCGTTCGGACCCACAAGCTGGAGGCCCCCGGGACGAGGATGGCCAGCGCTTTGTGATCAAGGATGGCTTGATAAGCCGCGATCGCTGCTTGCTGGTCCCCAAGCTTCTCGTATGCCTGTCCCAGCGCCCGATTGGCCACAAGATAAAGCCTGGCGTTCAGGCCGGACAAGGCAGGCAGTTGCGAAGGCGGGACCAGTTCGACGACTCTTTTGAACCGTTCGACTGCACGGGAGATTTGCCCTTCAGCCAGGGCAATCTCTCCCTCAATTTGCGCGCGAAAAGCCCGTCGGCCGCGTGCCAGTTCTTTCGGCAAAGGTGGATGAATGATGTCCACCGGCATCATGCGCCGCTCCTGCAACAGTTCGTCGCACAGGCGTCGGGCACGATCGTTCTGTCCTGAACGCGCCAGATAGATGCTCATCCAGCCCAGCGCCTCGACTCTCGCCAGCCCCACAGATTGAGACGCAACCCGGGAGAGCAGACGTTGAGATTCCTCGGCGTCGCCAAGCTCCCGAGCGGTAAGCGCAAGCTCCAATTGACTCCCGGCAACTAAACTCTTGTTCGGCTGATTTTGCGCTTGCGTCAGCGCGGCTTCCAGCAGTTGCCGGGCTTTGTCGTGTTTTCCCACAAAGAGATAAAATCGGGCCGCGAACCATCGGGCGGTCACCTGAAAGTCCGGAAGCAACTTCTCAAGTCGCGTGGAAAGAAAGGCCGAAATCGTTGCTTCGGCGCTATCCAGGTCGCCGCGCATCCATTGCAAAAAGGCCTCCGAAAGGTGGGGCAGATCGAACGGCAAATCCGGATTCAAGGCGAGTGCCCGTAAAAACTCCGCATGTGCCTTCCTGATGTCTCCTTCAACGAAAAGGGCAAATACGCCCAGGTCGGAGTGGTTCACGGCATAATTGGGGCGGATCCGCATACAGGCTTTTTTGTGTTCCCGCCAGCGCCGGAAGTTTCCAGCCCACCTGTAAGCCAAGCTGAGATTTTCATGGCCCCAGTAGTCGTCGGGATAGAGCGCCACCAGCAGTTCGTAATTGTCGATGGCCTGCTGCCAATCGCCCAGGTCGTAGAACGCATGGGACCCCAGGATAAAATACTTTTCCCGACTCGTCACGCCGTCGGCCAGCCGGGCGGCACGTGCAAAATGCGCTCGCGATTGCGCCAATTCTCCTGACCACAGATAAGCGTAGCCCAAAACCACATGCGCCATGGCAAAAGAGCTGTCGGCCGCAACAGCCCGCTCAAGGAAGGTTCGGGCCCTTTCCCAATCGAACCGATTGGCAAACTGCCACCCTTTCGAGTACAGGGCCAACGCCTGCAGCGAAGGCGTGGTCACCCGCGCTAATTGTTGCTCGGTTTTGGCGATGGAGGGAAGCGACTCTCCCAACGTCTTGCGCACTTCACGGGCCAGTCGGCGGATCGCAGGGAGAACTTCCGGCTCACCGTTTGCCTCCTCTGACAAGCTTTTTACCAACTGACCATTTGCCGGGTCGATGAGCTTCACCGAGACCTCATACACCCCGCCGATCTCT
>CAYQOI010000430.1:0-3689 GCA_964419085.1 uncultured Cytophagia bacterium
TCCCCAAAACGACGTCAAAGCCGCCCGCGGCCATCACGTCCGGGAACTCCAGCGGCCAGTGGAAGAAGTTGTGCTTCTGCGCCAGGGCGTCGGCTTTGCCGACCATCGGGCCGTAAGCCGCACCGGGACGTTCCAGGTAGTCCAGCAGCTTCTCGGTTGTAGGCACGGTCTTTTCCTGCCCCGGCGCCAGCGGGTGAAAGAAGGCCGCGGTCCACAGGTTGCAGGCGTGCCAGTCGCGCATCCATTTTCGGTCGTCTGTGCGCAGCCGCCGGTACAGCTCGGCTTTGGCGCGCACGTCCTCGGGCGCGCGTTCCGGGATGTGGGTGAGCTCGCGCAAGGCTTGGGCAAAGGTGTCGGTATCCTGGCTCAGCGGCTCGTCGAAGCGCAACCGTTCCTGGCCGTGCTCCCACGCCTGGCGTTCCTGTTTGTTGTGCTTGCGTACGGCCGCGGCGGTTTTTTTTTTTTTTTCGGTCACGGGTTTGAAGGCGTCGTCCGGAATGCCCCGGGAGAGCACGCTCAGGTCCATCACCCCGATGAGGCTGTTGCCGCATCTAATGCGGTGGTCGAGAAAGGTCAGCGGCAGGCCTTTGTTGTGCCCCTCCAGCCAGAGCGCCACCTTGCACAGGTCCACCGCCAGCGGGTTGAGGTCCACGCCGTAAATGCAGTGCTGAATCACCTCCCGCACCGCTTTGCGGAATTCCGAAGGCGTGGGTTGTTCCTCGCCGGTGCGTATTTTCGCCAGCTCTTTGCCGAGGCGTCGCGCGGCGGCCAGCAGGAAGTGGCCGGAGCCGGCGGCGGGGTCGCAGACTTTCAGGCTCAGCAGGGCATGTTCGGCGAGCAGCGAATGGCGAGTGGCGAATGGGGTGTTTGCCCAGGCGGTTACGAGCTCCGTTTCCGTTGCAGGCTGCGTTCCAGAGTTACGAGTTGTTTTCCCAAAATCTCCAGTTCCGTGAGCAGCGGTCGAATCGCTTCCTCTTTGCACAACGCCACCTGAGCGCTGAGGATCAGATGGGTCTCCAGTTCCGTGCGACTCCCGTTCGCTATCCGCAGAAACTGAATGAATTCCCCTGTGGAGCGTCGTCCCCACCCCTCTGCGATGTTCGCCGGAATCGATGCGGCTGCCCGGCGAAGTTGACTGGTCATCCCGTAAACTTCCCTGTGCGGGAACTCCTTTGTCAGGGTATAAATCTGCTTTGCGATCTGAATCCCCCTTTGCCACACTTCCAGATCCCGATAATCTTGAAACGTTTTCATGAATGAATCTCTCTTGAACATTTCTTGGAACCATTGGCCATTCACTACTCGCCATTCGCCTGGCTTCCCTCAGCCTCTCCTCCATCACCGGCTCCAGTGCGCTTTTGATCAGCTCCTGCACCAGTTCGGGCCGGGTGTAGTAGGAACCGGTGGACTTGCGTTCGGTGCCGGCGCGGAGTTCAAAGACCAACCGGCCGTTTTTGTCCTCCACAAAGGGGTGGAAGTCCAGCAGGCTTTCGTACACCGATCCCAGCTCCTCGACGTCGAGATGGGCGTAGTTCACCCGCCGCGTCATCTTGCCTTCACGGAACAGGGAGAGATGGGCAAAGCCTCGGAGGAAATCGCGGTTGAAGAGCGCGGCCTGTTCCAGGTCCGGCATCGCCAACGGCCCGAACAGGTCGCCGTCCAGGGGCGCGACCTTGAGTTTGGCGCCGGTGGTCTCGTGGCAGTAGAGCTGGAACGTGGTTTTCACGCCTTCCCACAAATCCCAGTGTCGCTCTTCGGGGTCGAGGGGCCGTTCCACCTTTTCCCGCAGCCTCGAGATGCTGTAGTAGTCGGCGTAGATTCTCCGGAAGCGGTCGTCGGTGACCTCGGGCCCTACCAGTCGCCGCTCCTCCGAGACCATGAGAAACAGGAAGCGGTAGATGAGCCGCAGAAGCTGGCGGTAGTAGTCGGTGGCGGACAGCTCGCCCTGCGCGAGTTTTTGCCGCAGAACTTCGTTGTCGGGATGCCGCAGGAAGCCGTTGCCGAAGAGCCGGAGCGCCTGCTCCACGCCGTCCCGCAGCTTGTCGCGCACGCGTCCCCCGGCTTCGATGCCGAGCTGGTAGTACTGCTCCAGCCAGCACTCGTGCTGGGAGTCCACGTCCCGTGGCCAGCGGCTGCGGTGCACCAGGCGGTAGAAGAGCTGGAACTCGGCGAAGTGCTCGCCGCTCATCATCTGTTCCAGGTCGAATTCCAGATAGGTGGGCCGGCTCAGTCGCGCGGAGTCGCGCAAAATGCGAAAGCGGGCGCCATTGGTGACGATGCCCCAGAGATGTTCCTCCTTGCGGTTGAGATACTCTTGCACCAGTGCATGCGGCGAGAGTCGCGGCCGCCCGGTGGGCGAGCGCCGGTCGAGATCATTGCGGCACCCCTCGATGTGGATGGGTAGACCGCCGTCGTCTTCAGCGTGTGGGTTGGTGTAGCGCAGCCGGTGTGAGATGAAGTAGGTGCGTCCGTGAACTTCGGCTGCGCTCTTAGAAAAGGTCACGTTTTCAAATCCGAGGGTGCGCAAGAGGGGCAGGATCCACAATTCCCGGGTGACGGTCGCGCCGGATTCGGTTTCCGGCACCCGGCGCAGGCTGTGCTGCAAGGCATCCCAGTAGGCGCGGGCGTCGGACCAGCAGGCGGCGATTTCGTCGGTGAGACGCAGTTTACCGCTGAGGCCGAAGTCCGCGGCGCGCTGGCCCGGGGCCTCGCCTGAATAGATCTGCGTCAACAAGTCGGAAGAAATGAGGGAGCCTTCGGATTGGATAGTAATGAGATTCATCTTCTCATCCAGCGCGGGGAAGACACTAGGTCGCCATGCTTGTCGTTCAATTGAGGATTGAAACCGAGGGAAGAACTCGCCGGAGTCAAACAGGAATGATGAGGCCATCCTGTCAGCCGGCATCGATCTTCAGCCCGAATTTAGGCAGATGTGCACAAAGAAGCAAGGAGATTGCAAGTTGGTTACAATAAGTTTACATTTTGAGCCCTCCGCTGATGATGTGAAAGTTTCATGATGAAGTGGGAGTAAACCGTTGAAAAGCAGCCACGGCTCGTTCAGACCACCACGTCGAACTCTGTGAGAATCTTGAACGGAAATGGGTAGAAGCCAACTTTCGGGGAGTCCGTACCTAACGGGGGCGTGATTTCGACGCGGCCCGCAAGACGCTGGAACAGATGCGCGCCATTCTCGCTTAGCGCGGCTTTTTTCTTGACAAATTTGCGGAGTTTTGTCTTATTCTATAGAATGTGAATAATCATATCTCTCGATTTGAGGTTAATTTAAGGAAAGAAAATGTAGAAAGATTACCAGTTTTGATAGCCAAGAAGTAGTTCAATTGATTTAAGGAGAAAGGACAAAGAACATGCCAAACGGTGGTGTGCCATTACACATGGCTCTATTTCCTCAAGCCAATAAAGAGGTTGTGATTTATTGTAAGGGCACTGAAATGCAAATCTTCGGTAGACAAGATTGGGATACAAACGGGAGCCTTGCAACTCCAATTGAAAGACTGTCACCTAATGAGGTTATTGCATTGGTTGGTTTCTTAGAATACTGGATAGGTCGCGAAACACCATTACCGGCTTGCCAGCCCCCAAGGGGCGTTAAAGTCTTGTACGATTTCTAGACAGAGCGTCTCCCGCCTAAACAGTCCGAGGCAAGCGACAGAACTCCCGCTCATCTTTTC
>CAYQOI010000431.1:0-3671 GCA_964419085.1 uncultured Cytophagia bacterium
GTAGAGGATCGTCCGCTTGGGGTGCCAGCCCTGCTTGACCAACGTCGCCATGGCGCGGGCCTCCTCCATCAACGCCACCATGCCGGAGGTGGGGTCTTGTGCGCCGTTGACCCAGGCGTCGTGGTGGTTGCCGCGGATGATCCATTCGTCCGGATATTCGCTGCCCGGGATTTTGCCGATGACGTCGTACACGGTTTTCATGTTCCAATCGGCTTCCACCTTGAGATGCACTTTCGCCGGCCCGGGACCGATGTGGTAGGTCAACGGCAGTGCCCCCCGCCAGTTGGCGGGTGCCACCGGACCCTTCAACGCGGCCAGCAGCGGTTGCGCATCCGCATGCGAAAGGGGAAGCACCGGGATGGCGGTAAACGTCTTCACCTGGCCGCGCTTCAGCCGCTTGGCGTCCCGCGTCGCCCCCACATCCGGTGTGAGCGGGTCGCCCGGGTAAAGCGGCATATCCATGACGCTGCCGCGCTGCACGCCATGACTGTTCCGCCACGCGCCTTCGGGGTAGACGTCCCCCTGGTAGTAACCGTCGCCCCGGGGATCCGAGTAGATGAGACATCCCACGGCGCCATGTTCCGCCGCGACCTTGGGTTTGATCCCACGCCAGGACCCACCATATTTTGCGATGACGATCTTTCCCTTCACGGAAATGCCCAGCCGTTCCAGATAGTCGTAATCGGAAGGAATGCCGTAATTCACGAACACCAGCTCCGCGGTGACGTCGCCGTCGGCGGAATAGGCATTGTAGGTGGGGAGCTGTTCGTCCTGTTGCGCGGAGGTGGGATCCTCCGGCAGCGCCGGCTCCCGCAGCGCAGCCCGAAAGCGCGTGGGCGCGATCAGCTCCACAACCCGCTCTCTGGGCGTGGGGAACAAGACCTCAAACGTTTCTATCCTGGCATCCAGTCCCCATTCCTTGAATTTGGACAGAATCCACTCCGCGTTTTCCTTGTCGTACGATGAACCCAGGTGGTGCGGCCGGGCGGTGAGCCGTTTCATATACGCACGCAGATTGGCGGGATCCGGGATGTCCCGAAGTTTTTCTTCCCAGCCGGCGTCTTTCGAAGAGGCAAGCCTCGAGGCCCCTCCTTTCCCGGGTTTGCCTGCAAGTGGCGCGGCCGGATGCGCCATCAAGGCCGTCCAGACAAAGAAAAGCATTCCCCAAAAGAGAAAACGTTTCATCACCAACTCCTTTCGTCGTTAAGACAGTGAGGAAATGACCTTCACCAGTTTGTCCCAATCGATGTTGCCACCCGAGACTACACACACCACCTTGCCGCCGCCCGCCTGTCCTGAAAGTGCAGCGGCCACAGAGGCCGCGCCCGCGCCTTCCGCGATCACTCGATTGCGCTCGATGAGTACCTTCAGAGCAGCCGCCACTTGCTGCAGAGAAACCACCAGCGACTCATCGATGAGATCTTTGACCACAGGCCACATCTCTTCCAGGACGCTTCGCCCCCCGATGCCGTCCACGAAGCTCGGCGTGTAGGGGACCGTCTGCGCCGCGCCCGCGGCCAGTGAAGCCTTCAACGGCGCCGCGGTCTCCACCTCACATGCGAAAACCCGTATGTCAGGCTTGAGAGAACGCACCGCACTGGCAATCCCGCAGCTCAGGCCACCGCCGCCAAACGGGATAACCACCGCATCCACGTCCGGCAGGTCCTCCACGATCTCCAGTCCGATGGTTCCGTTGCCGGCCATCACCGCGGTATCGCTCACCGGATGGATAAACAACCCTTGCTCGCCAGGATAGGTGTGGGTGACGATCACTTCCCACCACGCCTCGAAAGGCACCTTGATGACCTCGCCTCCAAGGCGTTCGATGGCCTGGAGCTTTGTGGCGGGGGCATGGTCCGGCACGACCACCCGGCACGGAATGCCCATCCGCCGGGCATTCCACGCCACCCCCTGGGCCATGTTGCCCGCACTCGCAGTGTAGACCCCGTGGCGCAGCTTCTCCCTGGGCACGAGAGCCATGGCGTTGCCCGCGCCACGGAGCTTGAACGAGCCGATGGGTTGGAGGTTCTCCAACTTCAGGTAGATCTCCGCAGGCGCGTCCTCCACGTTGAGCGGCACCAGCGGGGTACGAACGACCGCATCCGCGATGCGCTCGCGCGCCGCGCGAATCTCGGCAAGCGTCGGGGGGCGAACGGCCTTCATGCCTCGGGCCCTCCCAGCTCCACCTCAACGCCGCGACCCTCACGCTCCGCTTTTTTGTAGACATAATGAGCGGCGCCGAGATCTTCCACGCCGATGCCCAACGATTTGAACAGCGTGACCTCCTCCTCGGTCTGCCGGCCGGACACTTTGCCCAGGAGAATCTCGCCGATCTCCCCCACGATGTGCGATTCGTCGATCTCGCCTTCCTGCTGAGGGATCAAAAAATCTCCTGCCTCCTTCAGGGTGGATTCCCGCCGGTCCACAAACAAGCGGGCGCGGACCACCGCCGCAGTGTCCAACTCCCGGCAGCCGGGCAGGCACGCACCCACAGCGTTGATATGCATGCCCGGTGCAATCCACTCGCCCTTGAGCACCGGTTCGCTCGCGGACGTAACCGTGCAAACAATGTCGGCTCCAGCCGTCGCCGCGGCTGCGCTCTCGGCCACCTTGACCTCGATGCCGTGTCGCGCACGCTGGCGCTCGGCGAATTCGGCCGCGCGTTCAGCGCTTCGACTCCAGACCGACACCTCATCGAAGTCTCTGATCGCCAGCATCGCTTCCAGGTGCGTCCCGGCCTGCACACCGGAACCCAGCAGGGCCAGCTTTTTCACTTCTTGTCGCGCGAGCAAATCGGTGGCCACCCCGCTCGCAGCCGCGGTGCGAATCGCGGTGATGGAACTGGCATCTACCAGCGCCACGGGACAGCCGTGTGCCATTTCGAACAGCAAAACCAGACCCTGATGAGAATCGTACGGCGTTCCGTGATTCCCCGGCATGACGGTCACCACCTTGACGCCCGTCGAGTGCGGCGATCCCAGGTAAGCCGGCATCAAGCCCAGAAGACCGCTTCCGTCGGGAAACCGCAGCGCCGAGCGCAGGGGATTCACCCCCTCCCCGCGACCCAGGGTCTTCAGCGTCTCGGCCATCACCTGAATGCACTCCTTCATGGGAAGCAACGCATAGACGTCGCGTTCGTTCAAAACTCGCACTTTCATGTTTTCACCCCTTTTTTCCGGTTGAAAAAGCCGCACACACGGCATCGAGATCGACGTTGCCCCCGGAGACCAGCGCCACTACCTTGGCCCCGGCGGGCGCGTTCACTTTGCCGAACAGCAGCGCGGCGGTGGCCGCGGCACCCGAGGCCTCCGCGTAGATTTTGCAGCGAGTGAGTAGCAACTTCATGGTCTCGATCATCTCTTCTTCCGTTACGGTTACGATCTCATCCACCGCCTGACGCGCGATTTCCAGCGGAAGCGCGCCAACGAACGGCGGCGTCATGCCGTCCGCCAGAGTGCCTGCCGGCCGGGTGACGGGAATCGGTTTGCCCGCGGCCAAGGCAGGACGCAGTCCCGGCCCCGCCTCCAGCTCCACCGCCACCACCCTGGCCTGAGGGCGCAGATGCTTCACTGCGGAAGCCACACCACCGAGCAAGCCTCCACCCCCCACCGGAACCACCACCATGTCCGCGACCGGCAAGACCTCCAGGATTTCGAGTCCCGTGGTGCCGG
>CAYQOI010000432.1:0-3661 GCA_964419085.1 uncultured Cytophagia bacterium
GCGGGATTTGAAACGGATCGCGGAGAGCTTCGTGAACAATCTGGCCGGAATGTTTCATGGCCGAGTCGAATAACCCGGGCAGAGCCGGACGTCCAAGAAGATCAAGGTGTGACCGTGGGATTCCGCATTCACATCATCGACAGCCAGGAGAACGGCGTTTCCACTTCGGACCTGGAGCGACTCGCCAGCGACATTCTCCGCAACGAGGGCCGGACCGCAGCAGAAATCAACATCGTTCTGGTTTCCGATGCGTACATAAAAGAACTGAATGCCAAATATCGCCACATCGAGGCCGAGACCGATGTGCTCGCCTTTGGATTGACCCCGCCCGACAGCCCTGAAGTGGAAGGGGAAGTTTATATCAGCATGGAACGAGTGGCGGAAAATGCAGCCACCTACGGCGTTACGCCTGAGGAAGAGTTGAAACGCATGGTGGCGCATGGCGTGTTACATTTGGTGGGATATGAAGACCAAACCGAGCGCCAAAAGCGTGAAATGACTAAACGGGAAGATTACTATTTATCTCGCGAGGTGAGAAACCTTGGATCCTGACCTAAGTAGTACACTTCTAAGTGTTCTCGTTTTTATGTTTTTTGTTTCCAGTACGTTCTTCGCGGCGGGGGTGACTGCAATCCGGTCCCTTTCGGGACTGCACAGAATCGAACTGGAGCGAAAAAAGTCCCGTGATGCACGTCGTCTGCTCAAGTTGTTAAACGATATACACCTGTTTGTCGCTTCGTTGCGATTCGGCTATCTGCTGAGTCTCTTCGGGCTCGTTTGTAGTGCAACGCTGCTTGCCGAGGCTGTGGCCGGGGTATTTGTGACGCCTTTCCCCATCGTGCTGTTTCTTACCCTGGTTGTGCTGAGCGCGGCGCTTTTCACGTTTCATGAGATCATCGTCAAGAATTTCATCAAGCGTCGCGCGCAATCTTTCGCGGAGTTGACCTCCTTCTTGATGCTGTGGCAGTATCGCCTGTTTCGTCCCTTTGTGCGGGTGCTGGAGCGGACGTTCTCTGCCGGGGCACCGCCGCCGGCCGGCGAGAATTCGGACAATCATAACTTGGCCCCGGTGGATGATGAGGAGCGACTCGATGCCCTGGAAGATGCAGAACGGGCGATGATCCATTCGATTTTTGAATTCGGTGACACCGAGGTGCACGAAATCATGGTGCCCCGGACGGACATGGTTTGCGTGGAGGAGAACACCGATTTCGAGACCCTGGTGAAACTCATCGACGAGCGCGGGCATTCACGTATCCCGCTTTACAGCGAAGGCGTGGACAACATTCTCGGGGTCATCCATGTGAAGGATCTCTTGCCGTATATGACCAGCGAAAAGGTCAGCCGGCCGGCCCTGAAGGAGCTGGCGCGGCCCGCTTACTTTGTGCCGGAGACGAAAAAGCTCGGCACGCTGCTCAAGGAGTTCCAGCGCGACAAACATCACATGGCCATCGTGGTGGATGAGTACGGCGGGACCGCCGGTCTCATTACGCTGGAGGACATCATCGAGGAGATCGTGGGTGACATCCAGGATGAGTACGACAAAGAGCCGCCGCTCTACCGCAAGTTGGATGACCAGAACTATATCATCGATGCAAAAATAGATTTGCATGAGTTGAATGAAAAGCTTAATTTTGACCTGCCCACGGAGGGGGAATACGAAAGTTTGGGTGGCTTCATCCTGAGCCTGACCGGATATGTTCCGGATGAGAAGGAAGTCGTCACGTATGGGAACTACACCTTTTTCATCGAGAAAGTGGACCGCAATCGAATCAGACGTGTCAAACTCACGCGAACGCTGAAGGAAGATTCCGAAAAGGTGGAATCGAATCCCTAGGCGGTGCGCTCAGCCAAAGGCAACCGGAGGCGATTATGTCGGTCAATCAACTGAGAAGAGACCCCATCAGCGGCGAATGGATTATCATCCTGCAGGATGAGGGGAATGTCGAAGCGTTTCTTTCACAGAAGAGCTTACGCAAGCAGGGTAGCGAGCAGGTGAGCTCCGGCCCCTGTGCCTTTTGTGGCGGCCATGAAGCTGAAACCCCACCGGAGATCTTTGCTATCCGGCCTGACCAGACCGGCAAAAACGAACCGGGCTGGTCGGTGCGAGTCATCCCCAACCAGCAGCCGGTTCTGCAAATCTACGGCGAGCTGAACAATCGCGGGGTCGGCCTGTACGATGTGCTCGATGGCATCGGGGCGCACGAGTTGGTGATCGAGACGCCGGAACACCACCAGCAACTGCACGACATGCAGCTCGACCAGATCCAACTGGTGCTGGCGGCTTACCGCGAGCGCATCCTGGATTTGAAGCAGGACAGTCGGTTCCGTTACGTGCTGGTGCACAAGAATCACGGAGAAGCCGAAGACGCCACCCGCGACCATTCGCACTCGCATATCATCGCCACGCCCATCACGCCGGCGCGAGTCAAAGCCGAGTTGATGAATGCCATGGCGCACTATCAGTACAAGGAACGCTGCCTGTTCTGCGATATCGTCGGGCAGGAATTGGATGACCAGGAGCGCATTGTGGCGGAGAACGACCGCTACGTCGCCCTGGCGCCGTTTGCTTCACGGTCGCCGTTTGAGACGTGGGTCCTGCCGCAGGACCATGAGCCGTTTTTTGAGACCAATGCAGAATTTGGCCAACTGGCCGACATTCTGAAGCGGGTCCTGGTGAAACTCAACACCACATTGGGGCGACCCAGTTTTGTGATGGTGCTGCATTCCGGGCCGAATCTCGCGGCGGGCAAGGAGCGCGGCTACTGGAAGACCCTGGAACGGGACTACCACTGGCATATCGAAATCACCCCCCGGTTTCGCGGCTACACCAGCTTTGCCATCGGCTCCGGGTTCCAGATCAATGCGGTTCCTCCGGAGAAAGCCGCCGAGTTGCTGGCTCAGGTGGAAGTTAGCGTGTGAGATGTCTCAGGAGCAGAAAAGGGAAAACGGATTGAAAGGCAGAAATACATGAGCAAAGGCGCACCCGAAAAGGTCATGAACAAACTCGTCTCCCTCTGCAAACGCAGGGGTTTTATTTATCAATCCAGTGAGATCTACGGTGGGCTGGATAGCTGTTACGATTACGGGCCGTTGGGCATCGAGTTGAAAAACAACGTCAAACGGTTCTGGTGGCGCAGCATGGTGCAGCTCCGGGATGACATCGTCGGTCTCGATTCCGCCATCTTGATGCATCCGCGCATCTGGGAAGCCTCCGGGCATGTGGAAGGGTTCCATGACCCCATGGTCGACTGCAAGAATTGCCGGCGGCGCTTCCGGGCCGACGACGAAACCATCAAGAACCACCGCTGTCCGGTCTGCGGCGGCGAGTTGACCGAGGCGCGGCAGTTCAACCTGATGTTCAAGACGCACATGGGACCCGTCGAGGAAGACGCTTCCATCGTCTACTTGCGCCCGGAGACCGCGCAGGGCATCTATGTCAACTACATGAACGTGCTGCAGTCTTCCCGGCAGAAGGTGCCGTTCGGCATCGCGCAGATCGGCAAGGCATTTCGCAATGAAATCACCCCGAGGAACTTCACTTTTCGGACGCGCGAGTTCGAGCAGATGGAGATGCAGTTTTTCGTGAAGCCCGGCAGCGACGGAGAATGGTTCGAGTACTGGAAAGAGCAGCGCATCAAATGGTACGGCGAATTGGGGA
>CAYQOI010000433.1:0-2206 GCA_964419085.1 uncultured Cytophagia bacterium
GAAGGAACCGACATCGATGGCCGGATTGCCCATGCCGCAGTCTTCTAAGTCAAGCAACCCGAGCCGCGCACCATCGACCAAAATGTTGGCCACATGGAAGTCCCCGTGCACAAGTGCTGCAGGCGGGGAAACCAGGCCAGTCATTCTTCTGCTCAGCACCTCTATGAGGCGGTGAATGCGCGGGGCGTGCGCTCTGAGGGCCTCGGCCAGAAGTGTCCCCCAGCGCTGCAGCCCCTCCAGTTGTGCGCGGACGTCGTGTCGGTCGGCCAGAAGGACCGGAGTTCGATGAAACTCCAGCAGGTCTTTTCCCACCTGTGCACAAATTGCAGGAAAGTCATCTCGATGCGCGAGAAGTGATAGGTGTGTGCCCGGCAGATTTCCGGTCAGTTGCAGGCACAGTTCCGGAATCTTGCCGAGCGGCTCGGGAATCTGGAACCCGCTGCCGTTAGCGGCGCGGTAGATCCTCTGCAGTTTGTCGTAGACCTGCGGCATCTTCCGGAAAATCTTCGCGTAAACTACCTGAGTGGTGTGCGAGGAGTCAGCCTCCGGCCAGTGGAGTCGATATTGGATCAGGCATTTGCGCTCGGGCTTGTACCGAACCACAAACGGTTGCACGCCCACCACCTCCCGGGGATGGCCTTTTGCTCGGATGAATGCCCCGAAAGCCGGACGCATGAAATCGGGATCCATGGCTTGGACTAGAAAGGGAAGGAACCGGTCCGCCGGAAAAACTTGGATCAGGAGGTTGGGAACAGAAAAATAGAGAGCCGCCTTCCCCATACGCCGAAGAAATCCATTTCTCGCAATATGTGGGCCGAAGTAGCGGTTCATTTGGTCGACGGTGTTCTGTCCCTCTTGTGGGCTCATCGTGCGCGCGAAAAAATAAGGCCTGGCGCTTACGCTGTCTGACTTCGTGGTGTACAAAAGTCGAAGACCTTTGTCCGGGTACGCTTTGGTCCAAATCAGCCGAAAACCGCTCAAATCCAGATTTTCAGCCGCCTGGTTCTGTAAGAAGCGTTGAACCGTTTCTATCGGAGGCGGCAAAGGAAGCGTTTTCTCGCCCGTGGGTTCAACGCACCAACGAATGTATCTCCGTGATGGATGTTCTTTCCGTTCTAGAAGTGTGTGCGGCATGATCGCTTTCAGTTTGGTTGAAATAGTCTTGTGAGCTGCGCGACGTTCCGCGTCAGGTCGAACCGCTGTGCGACGGTTCTCTTCCCCTCTCGTCCCAGTTTCAGGAAAACGTGGGGCTGCATTAGAACTGCTTGCAGAGCCTGCGCCAGCGCGACGGGATTCTCAGACGGCACCAGCAGCCCGTTTTGTTGTTCCCGGATCAACTCCGAGATGCCGGAAACGTTGGTGGCCACGACCGGCACCTCCAGAGCCATGGCTTCCAACAAGACATTGGGGATCCCGTCGCGGTCTCCGCTGCTGGTTATCCGGCATGAAAGCGCAAACACATCGGCCTGCACATATTTCCTCACCAGGACCTTCTGAGGAATGAAGGGCAACAGCTCGACTTCGCTTTGCAACCCCAGGGCGTGGATGCGCTCCCGCAAGTCCATTTCCAGAGGGCCTTCACCGATGATCTGGCACCGATAGGCAACTCCCCACGATTTCAACACATGGCAGGCGTCGAGCAAGACGTCGAACCCTTTCTTTTCCACCAGACGTCCCACGCTCAGAATAAGCGGCACCCGAGATGGTCCCCCAGACGTTTTTCGCTTGTCGAGTTGGTCGTCCTGTCGCTGCCAGAATAGGGAAGGGTCGAGCCCGTGGTAAATGGTGTGAATCGGTGTTCCATTGCGTGAAACCTCCTGCAGGTACTTTCGATTGTATTCCGTACAGGTGACGACAAACTGCGCGTCATGAATCTTCTGGCGCAAAAGGGCCTTGTTCGAAAGGTAGATGTCTTTTGCATGAGCGGTAAAACTGTACGGAATGCCTGTCAGCAAATAAACGAAACGAGCGACCGTGGCCGGGTCATTGGCGAAATGGGCGTGCAGATGCTCGATGCCCTGCTCCAACAGCAGCTCTGCAATGTATCCCGCAGCCAGGAAGCGTTTTCTGGCTTTGGAGTCTCGCAGGTTCCAACAGATCCGCCACGCCTTGCGATAGCGTTCCGGGTTTCGTCGGTAAATGCGAAGATTCGCGCGAAGCACGCGCAGCACCGCGTCGAGGTTCAAAAGGAGCCGGAAGGAGAGAA
>CAYQOI010000433.1:2216-3659 GCA_964419085.1 uncultured Cytophagia bacterium
GAGAGAAGGCGTCCCAGGTCCGGTACGTAAACAACCCTGGATCGAATCTGCTGAACCTGACTCTGACGGAAAGGCTCGTTCGGACGGCGCAGGGAAAGGAGGAGCAACGGGCCGCGCTGCCGTTCCAACTCCAGAAGCTCGTTCAAAATGAAGGTTTCTGCGAACCGGGGAAACATCTTCACAAGATAGGCGATTTTCATTCTTTTCCTCATGAGAAAAGGTGGTCCTTTAGCGACTGAACGTTCCGCTTGAGTTCGTACCGCTCCAGAATTCTTTGCCGGCCGGCCCGACCCATCTGCGCGGCAAGCGCTGGGTCGCGAATCAGAGTCTCCATCGCGTCTGCGAGTTCACGCGAGTTCTTTTCCTGGACCAGCAGTCCTGTGCTTCCATGGGCAACCGCTTCCGGGAGCCCGGAGATCCGGGTGGTGACCACAGGCAGTTCCATGGCCATGGCCTCCAGGACGACATTAGGGATGCCGTCGCGGTCGCCGTCTTCTGTGACACAGCACGGCAGGACGAAAAGAGCAGCCCGCTGGTAGTACTCCACAAGCTCATCCTGGGTCTTTTTGCCCGGAAGCTGCACCTTGCCTTGCAGGCCGAGTTTTTCGAGTTCCTTCCGCAAGACGCCGAATAACGGGCCGTCCCCCACGATTTGGCACGTGAAAGGAACCCTGCGCGCCTGTAAAAGCGCGCAGGCCTGGAGCAGGGTGGAGAAGCCTTTCTTTTCCACCAGCCGTCCCACAGAGAGAATCCACGGCGTCGCCATGGGCTTCCGTGCTCGCGGGGTGAATCTCCGCACGTCGACGCCGTGGTAGATGCAATGAACCGGAGTGCCGTTTTGAGAAAGATGAAGGAGAAACTGTTTGTTGTACTCCGTACACGTCACCACAAATCGGGCTTCGTGGATTTTCTCTTTCAACCACGCGGAGGAATAGCAATAAATATCCTTGGCATGGGCTGTAAAACTGTACGTACACCCCAGCATCTGCTTTATCCAGTAGGCCATGGTTGAGGGGTCGTGCGCAAAGTGCGCGTGCACCCGCTCGATCCCGTAGGCTCGTAGTTGACCGCAGAGCCAGAGCCACCGTAAAGCGCTCATCGGTAACGAGTAGTAGCGCTCTTTCTTGCCGGAAAGAAAAAAACGGACCATCACCCGGGCGCGGCGAAGCGGCGCAACGAGCAGCAGTGACAGTCCAGCGACAATCGCCTGGAGGACGAATCCGGGGCGAAGAGTTTGCGGAACGTAAACAACCTGGGAAACGGGAAGCGGGAGTTTGATTAGATGCGGTTCCGCGCCACGTTTGAGGGAAAAAATCGCGACTCGCGTGCCCAGTCGTTCCAACTCAAGGATTTCATTCAAAACAAAGGTCTCCGACAGCCGGGGGAAGCCGCTGAGGAAGTAGCCGAGCTTCCGGGCAGCGTGTTGTCTCTGGCGCCTCATGC
>CAYQOI010000434.1:0-3657 GCA_964419085.1 uncultured Cytophagia bacterium
AGTGACAAATTGATGCTCTTTTCCGACTTTTTGGACAGCCCCGTATCATTCGCAAGCGCTCATTTTCAAAACTCAACCGGACACTCATGATCCCGAATCATTCACAAATTGGGTACTTACCGCCGATTCCGGCGAGCTGATCACTCAGGAGGAGTCTTGTCCGCGGTCTAACTCCTTGTTTGCTGAAAAGATTCCTCCTGAATGACAGCCGATTTGTGAATTATTCAGGCTGGCCCGGTCGATTAATCATGCAAATCAATTCAAGGGTCACCGCGCTCTCCGATTGGTGGCTGCTCATCAGCTTCGAAGAGATTCCGGTTGCTGACTCGCAAGCGTGGACGCTTGGGCTCCGCATACCGTAAAAACCCGGTCTGACCGACCAGCCCTCCACTCACCAGACGTCCGGTGAGCGCCCGCCCCGGCCGTTTCGGAAGCGAGGCACCGCGTTTCCGCCGCTTCTTACGATTGAGAACGCCTGCCCGGGATTCGCAAAAATGGGAAAACCTAGCAGGCTGCAGGCGTTTTTCATCCCCTTTTTTATCATAAGCTTAACGCCTTTCCGGTCCTGATTTTTCTTTGGCAGGCATTTTGAAGGACATTTGGTTGCGATTTCAATAACCGTCGTCGGAAATCGGCGATGAAAATGACAGATGTGAAGTGGAGGAGACATGTCCGAAACGGTTTTGCTTGGCGATGAGGCGGTGGCGCTGGGTGCGCTGCATGCAGGTATCTCGACCGCGTACGCGTATCCCGGCACGCCGTCCACTGAGATTCTGGAGTACTTGATTCGTTATGCAGAGAAACACCACCGGCCGGTCGCCCAGTGGTGCACGAACGAAAAGACCGCGTACGAGGCCGCGCTGGGAACCTCGTTCGCGGGCAAGCGCAGCCTGGTGGCCATGAAACATGTGGGGTTGAACGTCGCTGCGGATCCGTTCATGAATTCGGCGATCGTCGCCATTCACGGCGGTCTGGTGCTGGCGGTGGCAGATGATCCGGGGATGCACAGCTCACAAAACGAACAGGACAGCCGGTACTTCGCCGATTTTGCGCGGATTCTCTGTCTGGAGCCCGCGAACCAGCAGGAGGCCTACGCGATGACCCGCGACGCGTTCGATCTTTCGGAGCGTTTCCAGATTCCGGTCATGATTCGTCTGGTGACGCGTTTGGCGCACAGCCGGGCAGTGGTGCAGGTGGGGGACCCGCGTGCGGAGAATCCGCTGAACAAGGAACCGAGACCGAACTCCTGGATCTTGCTGCCCGCCAACGCCCGGGTTCAGTGGCACAAGTTACTGCAAATGCAGGATGGCATCAAAGCCTATGGCGAAAAATCGCCCTACAATCAATTGATTCTGAATCCCGGATTCAGAGAGTACGGCGTGATCACGACGGGTCTGGCAAAGAATTACTACCTAGAGAATGCTCCTGAGCTAGAGGTTTCTCCCTCTCACCTGCACATCGGCACCTATCCCTTCCCTGTGAAAAAAATCCGGGGTCTCGCTGAACACGTGAAGCGCATCATCGTGCTGGAAGAAGGCTATCCGTTTGTGGAGCGGTTTCTGCGCGGGCTGCTGCCCACCCCGCTGCGCATTCTGGGAAAAGAATCCGGTGACGTCCCGCCCGAAGGAGAGCTCACCCCCGACAACATTCGGCCTGTGCTCGGGCTTCCAGAGCGCAAGGCGCGCCGCACCCCCTCCTTGCAGGTGGTGAACCGGCCGCCGCAACTCTGTCCCGGCTGTCCCCATGCCGACACCTACAATGCCATCAAAAGCGCGGTGGCTCACTTCCCGCAGTCCATGGTGACTGCTGACATCGGGTGTTACACGCTGGGCGCGCTCCCGCCGTACTCCGCGATCGAGTCCACGGTGAATATGGGCGCGTCGGTGGGCATGGCAAAGGGAGCCGCGGAAGCGGGCTTTTCTCCCGTCCTGGCGGTGATCGGGGACAGCACGTTCTTGCATTCGGGCGTCACGCCGCTCATGGACGCGGTGGCGCACAACACCAACATGACGCTGATCATCCTGGACAACGAAACGGTGGGCATGACCGGTGGCCAACCCACCATTTTGCCCACATCACGGCTGGAAAGCTTGATCCGGGGTCTGGGCGTAAGCAAGGAGCATTTTCACGTCATCACGGCACACCGGCGTTTTACCGATTACAACAGCGAGATTATCCGACGAGAAATGGCTTACGAAGGCTTGTCCGTTATCATCGCAGTGCGGGAATGTGTGGAAACCGCGAAACGCCACAAACGAGAAGGAGCGAGAAAATGAAATGCGACGTAATTCTAGCTGGAGTCGGTGGTCAGGGCGTACTCTCGGTCTCGGCGATCATCGCCTCTTCCGCCATGAAGGAGGGGTTGCACGTCAAGCAATCGGAGGTGCACGGTATGTCGCAGCGCGGGGGCGCGGTGTACACCAATCTGCGGTTGTCGGATGCCGAGATCCATAGCGACCTCATCCCGCGGGGCAGCGCGTCGCTCATTTTGAGCATGGAGCCTCTGGAGAGCTTGCGTTATCTCGACTATCTGAAGGAAGACGGCTATGTGATCACCTCTGCAGACCCGGAGATCAACATACCGGATTATCCGGACATCGAGGGACTGTTGCAGGTCATCCGGGCGGTGCCGCATTCGGTGACCGTCGACGCGCACAGGCTGGCTATCCAGGCCGGTTCAGGGCGGGCGACCAACATGGTTCTCGCCGGCGCCGCGTCGCATTATTTGCCCCTCAAAGTAGAGACCATGGAGCAGGCCATCCGCGAGCTCTTTGCGCGCAAAGGAGAAAAGGTCGTCGAGACCAATTTGAAGGCATTTCGGTTGGGCAGAGAGCACGGGGCCGCTCGTAATTTGGAGAGCGGGAACCGGGATTCGCGTTGAGACGGATGTGCTGCGACACCGTCACCGGATGCGCGCCGAAACGACGAGTCGGTGGGGTACCTGACCGGTCCTAGAGCGATAGCCAACGGCTGATTTTGATCAAAAAAACATCCGTCGCGTCGTCTGCAAACAGGTTCCCTAGCTCCCCTCCGAAAGCGAACCGACCGGTGTCACCGGAACCGGTGCGCTCCTGGGTCCAGACCAGGAAAACGGTGGAGCCGGGCGTGTATTCCCAGCGCAGCACGAGGTTCGAGCGGAACTGCCTGAAGTTGAAGTCGGGTTTGTCGAGGGTGTAATCCACCGCGCGGTCCCGGTTTTCATCGAAATTGTACACCCCCTGGTTCGGGTCGAATGTCACTTCCTGTTCATTGAAAACATGAAAGCGCCGGGTGTACTCCGGATTTCTCGGATCCGTGATGCGTTTTAGCTCGGTGTAACTCCCGGCCGAAATAAAGGGCTGTCCGTAGTACTGAATTGACAGGTTTGGCGTGATGCTGTAATCCAGGCGAATCGTGATGCCGAACGTTTTCTGGCGCAGGCGACCGAAGATGAAGCGGTCTTCGCCGGCATTCTCGACAGTGGCGATGTACTGCAGGTTGTCTTTGTTGACTGTGAAAAACGGATTGATACGCATCCGCATGGAGTTGATGGGTTGGAGGCTCGTCCAGAAGCGGAAATTGTGGACGGAGGAGCCGCCGGAGTCGTCCCAGCTGTTGAAGCCGCCGAGACCGAAACGTACGTTCTTGCGGCTGTCGGTGGACAGGTTGTACCACTGA
>CAYQOI010000435.1:0-3648 GCA_964419085.1 uncultured Cytophagia bacterium
GGATGATGGTGCGCAGGCGCTTGGGGTCCACCGGCTTGGTGAGGTAGTCGTAGGCGCCCGCCTTCATGGCTTCAACCGCGGTGGAAATGGTGCCCTGGCCTGTGATAATGATGACTTCCGTGAGCAACTCCTGACGCTTCACTTCCTTCAAGATCTCCAGACCATCTCTTCCAGGGATCTTGAGGTCAACGAGCAGGAGATCGAATGCCTGTTTTTCCAGCAACTCGAGGGTCTCCATCCCGTCGTTGGCTGTCCTGGTCTTGTAGCCCTCTAACTCCAGCAGGGCGGAAAGGCCTTCTGTAATGGAGGACTCGTCGTCTGCGATGAGGATTCTGCGCGATTTCACACCCACTTGGGACACCTCTGCATTGGTCTGCTCAACGGGTTCGGAACATCATCGTGACGGTGGTGCCCTTGCCCTGCGCGCTCTCCACCTGGAGCTCGCCGCCGTTTGCCTCCACCAGACGTTTCGTGATGGGTAGCCCCAAACCCGTGCCCCCTTTTTTCGTGGTGTAGTAGAGCTCGAACACCTTCTTGAGATCCGCCTTGCTCATGCCCATCCCCTCGTCCTTCACCGAGACCAGCACCCGGTTGCCTTTTTGCCAGGTGCGAACGACGATTTTGCCGCCGTCGTACGACGCGTGCACCGCGTTGATGAGGACGTTGTGCAGCGCTTGCTGCATCTGACGGGGGTCCAGCGTCACATGGCGGAGACTCTTGGCGAGCCTCGCCTCGACTTTGATCTTACGCTTCTGCGCTTCGGGCCCTGCCAACTGAATCACTTCTCTGACCACAGAATTGAGTTGAGTTCGCTCCTTTTGTGGCACGCCCGGCCGAACAAAATTCAAGAATCCCTGAACAACTTCTTGAAGATGCTCCAGCTCCCGTTCAAGAATTTTGGCGTGTTTCAAGATGTCCGCTCTGGGCTTCTCCCGCTGAATCTTGGTCTTTAGCACATCGACGTTGATTCCCAACGCGTGCAGGGGATTCTTGATTTCATGCGCCAGCACATCCAGAAAACGCGAGATGGTTTTCAGCTCGTTGGCCAGGGCGTTTCGTCTTTGCACCGCACTCCTCTGGACGGAGTCGAGCTGTTCCAGCCGAACCAGGGCGCGGTTTACTTTGCGGTAGGCCTCGGCAAACTCCTGTCCTTCCGGAACCTTCAGGCGAAAGCCGTGGCGGCGCCGGTCGATGGCCGTCATGGCCTCTTCCACCTGCCGCAGGGGTCGCTTGAGCGTCCTGGTGCCCAGCAGCGCCAGAAAGATCACGGCAAGCGCGGCACCGAATCCGATGAGATAGAATTTGATGGTCAGGTCGTGCAGATCGCCCGCGATAGGCTTTTGCAGATCGATGAAAAGCACGGCCCGCTCCCCCCTATCGCCGGGCAACGCCCAGGTGGCCAGGTAGTTTCCCAATTCCTCTGCCGCGAACAACATGATGCCGGCCTCCTGCCTCACCGCGAGGCTGTCGTCGTTCAGTGGGTTTTCCGGTGGGCCGCCGGGGGTTGAAACCAGGGAGAAGATGGATTTACCCTCAGCCCCGACCACTGCGAAATTCTCCACCGCGTCGAAAGACGGCTTTCCGGTGAGGAGCAATTCGCGGGCTCTTTTCTCGAGCTTCTTCAAATCGTGGTGCACCCCATCTCCCCCGGCCTCTTGTTGAAGCTGAGCGCGAAACCGCAGAGCGAGCAAGTACGCCGTTCTTTCGGTTTGGTTTCGCAAAATGCGGTGCAAACCGCCGAAAGCAAAATAGGTCGCGAGGCCGAAAACCAAAGCAAAGAAAATCGAAAGCCCCGCGAGTTGTTTGTGGAAAAGCTTCAATTGTGGGTCCAGTAAATTCGAAATGAGCCGTCTGCTACCGTAAAGCGTTGTAAAATAGCATGGCCTCCCCTAAATGTCAAGTGAAATCGCCGAACGTTTTCCCTTGACTTCGTGCCGGTTTCTTGCTAATGTTGTTCACCTGGATGTCAAATAGCATGGATTTGATGATGGGATTTCGAATCACCAAAGTGTACACGCGGCAGGGCGACGACGGGACCACGCGACTCGGCGGTGGGCAGGTCGTGGATAAGGACCACGTGCGCATCGAAGCCTATGGCACCGTTGATGAGCTGAATTCAACCATCGGCATTGCTCTGGCTTTTACACCGGCGGACAAGGTCAAGCACGCGCTCACACGCATCCAGCATGAGCTTTTCACGCTTGGTGGGGACCTCTGCGTGCTGGAGGAGGACAAAGACAAGTTCAAAATGAAGGGCATCGAGCCGCGCCACGTGACCGCGCTGGAGAATCTCATCGACGAGTTGAACGGCGAACTACAACCACTGCAAGAGTTCATCCTTCCCGGCGGCGGGAAAGTCGCTGCGTTTTTACACCAGGCGCGCTGTGTCTGCCGCCGTGCAGAGCGTCTGCTGGTGAGCCTCGGCAAGCTGGAAAAAGTGAACCCGCAGGCCCTCAAATATCTCAACCGCCTTTCAGATGCGCTCTTTGTCCTGGCTCGCTATCAGAATTTCAGTCAGGGCACTGAGGACGTGTACTGGCAAAAGGAGCAGTCCTGAGGCCGCTGCATGACCCCCCTGGCGATCTACTGGACCGGCTTCGCACTGTACGCGGTGGGCGTGGTTTTCATCGGGTGGCACGGCTACCGCAAACAAACCCGGAGCCAGCAGGTCGGCGAAGCGTTCTGGTCCGCAGGCCGCTCACTGGGTCCCTGGTCCACTGGTCTCTCGATTTCCGCAGGCTTCATGTCCATCAGTTGGTCCTGCGTGTACGACGTACAACTGTTTTACTGGTACGGGCTCAGCGCACTCTGGCTTTTGGCCATCCCGTGGTTGTTCGTCATGTTCTTCTACTACGCGCTCACGCCCCGCTTCCGCAGACTTTCCGCCTTTTCCCAGCCGGAAATGCTGGCACAGCGCTTCGGCTCGCGGGTGCGGGTCTATTTCGCCCTTCCCCTGGCGTTTGTGTTCCTGGTCTGGGGCGGCGCCGAAATCTACGCCGCGGCACAAGTCTTGACGCCCATTCTGCATGTCCCCTTTCACGCGATTCTGCTTGTCATCGCGATAATCGTTGCGGTGTACTCCTACCTGGGCGGCTTTTCTGCAGTGGTGGCCACAGACCGCTTGCAGTTCGCGCTGGTGGCCTTTTTCGTTCTGGGGGTTTCCTGGATCGCGGGGAAGGCCATCTTGAGCCACGATTCGCTCACCTCTGCCCTTCGGCACCTGCCGCCCGCGCCAAAACACGGCGCGTCCGCCTTTTCGCTGCTGGCCGCGGGACCGGGACTGATTTTCATGACCCTGGTGGCTTACCTCCCGGGCTGGGCCGTGGAAACGGACATCTGGCTGCGCTTACAGGCTGCCAAATCCGACGGCGCAGCACGCAAGGGCGTGCTCATTGCGACGGTTAACTCCGTTCTGTTCATCGCGATCCTCCCCATGCTCATCGGGCTGGCGGCGCTCTACCTCTATCCGCCGGACGGAGGGGCGATTCCGCCCCGTCTCCAGGACGGGGCCGCGATCTTTGCCGTGCTGATTTCTGATCACGCGCCGGTTCTGCTCAGCGTTCTGCTGATCGTCGGTCTGGCCGCCGCGTCCATGTCCACCATCGACACATGCGGGAACGTGGTGGCGCTCTCCCTCTCCTACGACCT
>CAYQOI010000436.1:0-3645 GCA_964419085.1 uncultured Cytophagia bacterium
AACGCTGGGTTACCCGCCTTTTAACTTTATTCTGCACACCTCTCCGGTACAGGAAACGCAATTATCTGAGTACCACTGGCACCTGGAGATCATTCCCAAACTCACCAAGGTTGCCGGGTTTGAATGGGGCTCGGGCTTTTACATCAACCCGACTCCGCCCGAGGTTGCTGCTCAGCAGCTGCAAAACATAAATACTAACTCTTGAAATTGATCTAACTGCGACATGAAATTATGAGAAACAAGTTCAAGATCCTTTATGTGTCTGCGGAAGTTTTCCCGTTTACAAAGACCAGCGATCTTGCCGACATCGCGGGGGCGCTGCCGAAGTATTTGAAAGCCCTGGGTCATGACATCCGGGTGATGATGCCTAATTACCGAACCATAAACGAGCGAAAGTACGTCTTGCGGGATGTCATAAGATTGCAGGGGTTGCGCGTCCAGCTCGGTAAGGAGGAGTGGAGCGCCAACGGAAAATCCGCGTTCATTCCAGATTCCAAGGTGCAGGTGTACTTCCTGGACAACAAGGAACTCTTCGATCGTAACGGGCTTTACGCAGATGCCGAGACCGGGGTGGAGTTCAAAGACAACGCTGAGCGCTACATGTTTTTCTCCATGGCCTGTCTGGAAACTTTAAAGTTGCTCCACTGGCAGCCCGATATAATTCACTGCAACGATTGGCAGACCGCTTGCATTCCGCTCCTGCTCAAGAGCGTCTATCGCGATGATCCGTTCTTCAAGGGCACCAAGACGTTGCTTTCTGTGCACGATTTTTCGCGCCAGGGGGAATTCGAGAGCGCCGACCTTCGGGAAAAAGGCGTGCTCGACCATTTTGACGGGCTGACTGAAACAAACGGGCATATCAACTTTCTGCGTCTGGGATTGGAGTACGCCGATATGGTGAGCACGGTAAGTGAAACCTACGCCGAGACGGTTCAGACCAAAGCCGAGCTCGCCGGGCAGGTTGACCACATTTTGAAAAGAAAGAGTTCGCAGTTTGTGGGCATAACCAGCGGCATCGACGACCACGTGTGGAATCCAGAAAAAGATCGTCTCATCGAAACCAATTACAACAAGAATGATCCGACAGGAAAGGCGGAAAACAGACGAGCTTTGCTGGAGAGGATGGGGCTTACAGCCGCTGACAATGTGCCCGTTCTGAGTTTTATTTCCCCGCTCCGTGAGGAAAAAGGGATCGATGTTGTTCTGGCGATCATCGAGCAGATTTTGGCACTCGATGTCCGGCTGTTGATTGCAGGGGGCGGGAACCCTGAGTACGAGAAGCAATTGACCGCGGTTCGGAAAAAACACGCTTCCAAGCTTGCCCTGGAGTTTGCCCCGAACGATGACTTGCGGCATCTGGTGGTGGCTGGAAGCGACATGTTGCTCATGCCTTCTCGGGTCGAGCCCGCGGGGTTGGTGCAATTGTACGGACTGACCTACGGCACGATTCCCATTCTCACGCGCGCAGCCGGGGGGAGTGCGCAGATACAGCCTTTCGATAGCAAAACTAAGTCCGGGAACAGCTTTGTTGCCGACAAGCTCACCCCGAATGCGTTACTCAAGGAAGTCAAAACGGCTCTGGCCTGTTTTCAGGATAAGGAGCTGTGGCAAAAGCTGGTCGTCAATGCCATGAAACAGGATTTTTCCTGGAAGGGCCTTGCGCCAAAATACGTCAAGTTGTACCAAAGGTTAGTCAGCGGAAAAAACAACAAAAAATAAGAAGATTTTGTCACAGGCACTCGTTTGCCGGCTAAAAACGCGTGACAGCCAGAGCTTTCTGGTTGTTCATCATGCGTTTTTCTTTTTGGGGTGGGCGACGAGGCTGTTCTTGTTTCAGCGCGGGACATTGTTTCGTCCTAACACATCTCAAGGACCTGTGAGAGGTGGATGGTGTGAAGCGGAGGGAAGGTTTTTCTTGAAAACATTGAGAATAGGGCGATCTTGTCGGCTTTGGGGTGCCTGGAAGGGCATGGCATAGATTTTGTTGAGCAAAAAGTTCTGGATTTGATAAAGCGAGACGATTTCGTACATGGAAGGTATTGAGATTTCACAGGGAAGGGTCGGCGCACGCCAGGACATCGCCATGCTGACGGTGCGCGGCTACGTCGACACCATGACCTGTGCCTACCTGCTCAACAAAATCGCTGAAAACGTCAACGGTGGTGTTTATCACATTATCGTCGATATGGCCCAGGTCAACTATGTGAGCAGCGCGGGCTGGGGCGTGTTTGTGGGGGAACTGAAGGGGATCAGGGAAAAAGGAGGCGACCTCAAGATCGTGCAGATGACGCCGGAGGTCTACGACGTGTTCGAGATGCTTGAGTTCAATCGGATCCTCTCGTATTATGATTCCATCGAAGAAGCCATCGACGATTTCGATCTTTCCATCGGTCTGGATTTGACCAAGAGTGCTCGTCGCAGTGTGACCGAGGCGGCCCGGAAAGAGGACGTGGTGCGGCCGGCCGTGGCACAGCGACCCGTGCAGCGCTCTTCGGAGTTGCCGCGGGCACGTTACGTGTTCAAGAAGAAGAAAATCGATGAAAAGTTGCTTCCTCTTACCGAAAAGATCAAGCTCGTAGTTATCGATGACCCAACACGTGGTGTGCTGAAAATCAAGAAGGCGTTGAAAACGGAGAGATTTGGTTTTACCAGAGCGAGCTTTTTGCAGGTCTACCGTTTGCTGAGAAGGTTGAATCTCGACACCAAGGAAAAACGGTATCGTTTTTACCGTTCCAGATAGTTAATTCAATCGAACTTTTCATCAACAACAGAGAGAGAAGGGCTATGAAAAAGGGAATCGATCAAGGATGGTTGAGCCTGAAGGTTGGCCTGGCGGTTACGGTGCAGATTGCGCTTTTGCTGGGGGCTGCGCGGGCATTCTCCGCGCCACAACGTCTGGGCGTCACCTTTCGCAAGGGCGATGCTGTGCGTCTGATCGTCTGGCAGCCATGGAGCACGACAGACGGTAAGAACGACCGGGTCGACCTCAACGGCGATTATCTTATCGACAATCGCGGCTATATTTTCTTGCCGTTGCTAGGCGATGTCAAGGTCATCGGGCACACGACCACCACGCTGGCCGAGTTGCTTAAGGAAAAGCTGAGCTCTTACATTCAGGACCCCGTCGTCGTGGTTGAGCCGCTGATTCGGGTCACGGTGCTGGGCGCCTTCAGGCGGCCGGGGACGTACCTGGTGAAACCCGATGTCTCCTTTTGGCAACTGGTTGCACTTGCAGGTGGACCCACCGAAGAGAGTAATCTCAAGAAGTTTTCGGTTCAGCGCGGGGGCAAGGTCGTGCGCAAGAACCTCTTGAGTGGTTTTGAGAATGCGTATTCAATTCAGGAACTCGGCATTCGGTCGGGCGACCAGGTTTTTCTCCCAGAGAAAAAGAAATTCCAAATTCGAGATGCGCTGGAGATTTTGAGATTTGGAATTTCGATTCTAAATCTTTATCTTCTCATCGATCGCATCAACAAATGATTTTAGCCGGAGAGTAGTGAACGTATGGATTCTTATTTCCTGGACGAGGAAGAAAGTTTAGACGTCGAAACTCTAGACCTGCGACGATATTACCGCGCTCTGATTAAAAAATGGTGGCTGGTGGCGATCATCACGCTTGCGGTGACGGTGCCGTGGGCCATTTAC
>CAYQOI010000437.1:0-3640 GCA_964419085.1 uncultured Cytophagia bacterium
CTCCAGCTTTTACCGACGCATCAAGGAAGAACCGTGACGAGATGAACGAGGAGCGAAGAAATTCCCTTGCCCGGCGTCTGTTGCCGCTGTGGCCGTACGCGTTCGTTTTCGGCCTGGTGGTAGTGCTGGGGCTGCTGAGTTTTCGGCGCGAGGTTTTTAATTACGGCACGGAGACCGATTTTCTCGGAGGATTCGTTCCCGAGGCCCGGCGTTTCCTGAGCGGCACGCCTTTGCAGATCGAGTTCCACCCGCCGTTGTACCCGATTCTGCTTGCGCTGGTTTACCTGCCGGTCGGGGACTGGCTGCAAGCCGGGCTGTGGATTTCCCTTTTTTCCGCGCTTGCGGTGTTGTTGTTTGCGTACGCATTTTTTCGCCGGAGTTTCGGCCAAACTTCAGCGGCCGGTGCGGTGCTGGCGTTGGGTCTGTCGGTGGCGTTTCTCAGCTACTCGATGCAGGCCACCAGCGACATGTTCTTTTTTGCCCTATTTTTCGCTGCACTCTACCTTGCCGGTCGTGCCGTAGGCTCGCACCGGCCGGGCCGCTGGCTGCTGACCGGCGCGGTGGTGGGTCTGGCCATTTTGACCCGAACCAACGGCATCACGCTGCTGGCCCTGCTGCTCTTCGGGCTCGATCTGCGCGGCGGAAAGCTTGCGAGATTCAAGAACGCGACGTGGATGGCGGGCGGCATGCTGTTGCCCATCGTGGTGTGGGGCGCGTTTGCGGTGTCCACCGGGTCGCCGGTTTTCCCTACCTCCAACTACCAGAATCTGGCGCAGACCTACTTCTCGAAAAGCCGGTTTCGCGGCAGCGGCGACGCGCTGCGGGAGGGCGCCGAAGGATTGCACAGCACCTGGGACGTGCTTACCAAAGACCCCGTGCACATCGCGAAAAGTTACGCGCGTGATCTGCTGGGTAACGTCAAACGGCTCTTTGTGGATAGAGACCTCCTTGCCCCGCCCTTTATCTATTTTGCCGTGCCAGGTCTGCTGGTTTTTTTCTTGCGCAAACCGACACCTTTGAAGGTTTATCTTGCGGTGGTCCTGGTGGGAACCTTTCTGCTGCTGAATTTCAAAGCTTGGGAGGACCGCTTTCATCTCTATCTCGTGCCGTTCATGGGTGCGGGCGTGGCCTGGGGGTTGGACGTGCTGCTGGCCAGGTTCAAGTCGACCCGTGTGCGGACGCTTGTCCCGCTTTTGCTTTTGGGCTTGTCACTGGTTCTGGTGGTGCGTGAGGTGAGGGCCGGTGCTCGGCGTCAGGGCCGGGATTTGAGTCGAGATGCATTCGCCGCTGCACAGTTTGTTCGCCGCAGCGAAATGCGGGACGTTGCGGTGATCGCCCGGAAGCCGCATCTCGCGTTCTACTGCGGTGCCCGAACGCTTTTCTTCCCCAACAGCGAGAATTTAGAAGCGTTGCGTCACGCTGTGTCGGATGTGATAGATAACGAAGCCGCAACCGGGCCGCTTCTGCTCTTTTATGGATTTGGCGAGCGTCAGTTTCGGCCGCAGTTGGCCGAACTCGGGGCGGAGGGGGTTCCGGCAGGCTGGTTGAAGCCTCTGGCGCACGGACCCGAATCGGGGGGATGGGCGCTTTATTTGGTAGAGCGTTCGGAACTGGAACCGCCGGCCGAGATTTCCGGCGCGAGCAAGAGCTCGAATCTTTGAGTCATCAAACTGAGGAGCGAAATGAGCACGAAACCTGAATTGCTGACCGTCGACGAAGCCAAGCATCTGGATGCGGAGGCCACCGCAAAGCTTTTTTGCGACCACATGAATCCCGGCCAGTTTCACTTCCTCAAGCTGCTGGGCTTCCACAAGGTCATCGTGGAGAAGGCCGAGGGCATGTACTACGTGGACAAAGAGGGCCGGAAGATTCTTGATTTCTTCGGCGGCTTCGGTTCGGTGGGATTCGGCCACAATCATCCCCGGATCGTGGCGGTGCGCAAGCAATTTCAGGACGAGCAGCGCCACGAGATCGCCATCGCGTTCATGTCACAGTACGCCGCGGCGCTGGCCGCCAACCTGGCCGCCATCGCGCCGGGGGACCTGGACATCGCGTTCTTGTGCTGCAGCGGCTCCGAGGCGGTGGAGGCTGCGCTGAAGGTCGCTGAGCAGGCGCAGGGGCCTGAACGCGCGACCATCGCGTACGCGGAAAAGTCGTTCCACGGCAAGACCCGCGGCGCGCTTTCGGTGACCGACTCCGATTTCTACCAATCGAGATTTCAGCTTCTAGAAAAACGGGTCCGGGTCCCGTTCGGCGACGCTGCCGCGCTGGAAGAGGCGTTCAAGAACGACCGCTCCATCGGAGTCTTTATTCTGGAAACCATCCAGGGAGGCGCCGGCATCGTCTTGCCGCCGGAAGGGTACTTGCGAGACGTGCGCCGCCTGTGTGACAAGTACAATGTGCTGTGGGTCGCGGATGAGGTGCAGTGCGGCATGGGACGCAGCGGTCGTTTCTTCGCGTTTGAATACGAGGAAGTGGTGCCCGATGTGGTGACCCTGGCCAAATCTCTGGGGGGAAGCAAAGTCGCCATGGGCGCGTTCATCGCACGCAAGCCGGTGTATCTGAAAGCTTACGGGAGTCCGAAAACCGCCCTCGTCCACGGTCCGGCCACGTTTGGGGCCATGGGCGAAGCGTGTTGTACCTCCATCGAGGCGCTGAACGTGCTCTACGATGAGGGTCTGATCGAGAATGCCGCCAGGCAGGGGGCATATCTGCTGGAGCGCTTGCGAGAGCTGCAGGCAAAGTACCCCAAGCTCATCCACGATGTGCGGGGCCGCGGCTTGATGGTGGGGCTCGAGTTCAAAGACATCAGCCAGACGCTGCCGCTGGGCATCCGCCAAATCGTCTCCACCCTGGACGAGAAGCTCAAGGGGAGCCTGTGCGGCTTTGTGGGCAGCCTGCTGCTCAAGGAATTCAACATCCTGGTGGCGTTCACCGAATACAATCGCAACGTCATCCGGCTGGAACCCCCGCTCATCGTACAGAAAGAGCACATCGACACGCTGCTGAATGCGCTGGATGCGCTTCTTTCCCGCGGGGTCGCTCGCATCGTGACCGACTATGCCAAACTTCAGTTGAAAAAAGGTTGAAACCCGTGGCGAGAAAAGTTGTCGCGCTGTTCGATTTTGACGGCACCATAACCAGGGGGGATTCCTTTGTGCGGTTTCTCTGGTATGCGGTGCCACGGACGTCTTTCTTACTCAAGACCTGCCGCTCTCTCCCGACCCTGGTGTGGTATCTTCTGGGGCGCTTGTCCAACGGCGCGGCGAAGGAGACCATTTTCGGGATCTTTTTTTCCGGCCAGCGGCTGCGCGATTTCAACCAGCGCGCGATGGCCTTCGGTACCGCCCGTCTGCCGCGACTGGTACGGGCGGAATCCATCCGGCGCATCCGGTGGCATCTGAACCGCGAGCATGAATGCATTCTGGTGAGTGCATCGGTGGAAAACTACCTGATCCCGTGGGCGGAAAAAGAGGGATTCTCCAAGGTGCTGGCCACCCGAATCGAGGTGGACAGTCGCGGCGTGCTGACCGGTCGCTTTCTGGGGCAAAACTGCTACGGACCTGAAAAAGTGCGGCGGGTCAGAGCCTATCTGGGAGAGCTCTCCAGGTACGAGATCTACGCTTACGGCGACAGCCGT
>CAYQOI010000438.1:0-3635 GCA_964419085.1 uncultured Cytophagia bacterium
GACCTGGCAGCGTGAAAGCAAACGTTAAGGGAAACCTCTTCCTGGTGGGTTTCATGGGGGCCGGGAAAACCACGGTGGGGAAGCTGCTCGCAGCCCGACTCGGACGGCGGTTTCTCGACACCGACGAGATCATCGAACACCAGTCCGGTCTCACCATCGAGCGCATCTTCAAACTCGGCGGTGAGAAACAATTCAGGCGCATGGAAAGCGAGATCGTGGAGGTTGTCTGCCAAAACGGCCCGGCGGTGATCGCGTTGGGGGGCGGTGCTGTTTGCGGGGAAGAAAACTGGATGAAAATTCGCCAGAGCGGCGTTACATTTTATTTGCGCTGGAACATCAACGTGCTGCTTTCTCGTATTCTCAACGACAAGCATCGACCGCTCACCAGCGGCAAAAAAAACGGCGCGGACCTGGTGGCCTTGTTCGAGTCCCGGCGGCCGCGCTACGAAGCGTCTGACTACATCATCGATTGTCCGGATTCGGCTGTTCCGGAACAAATTGTAGAACAGATTTTGCGAAAGGTAGGAGCATGAATTTCCTCGTCGTACACGGTCCAAACCTGAATCTGCTGGGAGAACGAGAACCCGAGGTTTACGGCACGCTGACCTTGCAGCAATTGAATGACAAGATCCGGGAGTTTGCGGCTTCGATGAAGATAGACGTCCGCTGCTTTCAGTCCAATCACGAGGGCGCGCTTATCGACTTCCTTCACGAACATCGCAAGTGGGCGCACGGCGTCGTGGTCAATCCCGGTGCGCTCACGCACTACAGCTACGCGTTGCGCGACGCGCTCGCGGGTGTGGCGCTCCCCTGCGTCGAGGTTCATCTGTCGAATATTCACGAGCGCGAGGAATTTCGGCGACACTCGGTGATTCGGGACGTTTGCGCAAAGCAGATCGTTGGGCTCGGCGCGGTGGGTTACCTTCGTGCGCTGGAGTATCTCGTGGGGCTGCACACGACCGCGCAAGTCAAAAACACGCTGGCTGAAATGTCCCAAATAGACAACGTTTTGGTGGAGGTGGTTCGGCTGCTGAAAGAGCGTTTCACAAAGTACACCTGGGTGGGAATCTATCTGGTGGAAGGAGAGGAACTGGTGCTGCACAATTTCCTGGGCCGTCCCACGCCTCATTCCCGCATCCCCATCGGCCAGGGCATCTGCGGTGCCGCGGTGGCGGAAAAGCAGTCGATCATCGTGCCGGACGTCAACGCGGATCCCCGCTACCTGGCGTGCAGCATCGAAACCCGTTCCGAGATCGTGGTGCCCATTCGGCGCGGGGAAGAGATCTTCGGCGAAATAGATATCGACAGCGATTTTCCGGACAGCTTCCACCAGGGAGACCAGGAGCTTCTCGAAAGCATCGCTGGCCTTCTCGCAGAGCTTTTCTGAACAGGGAACCTGCCAAATTTTCACCATCGTGTTACACACTGGCAGGCCGCGGTATTTCGCTCCCAGGATGCTTCCCCTGTTTTACGTCGTTTCCTTCCCACCTGGTGAAATTCTGATAGCGATCTAAGTGTTTAAAGTTTAAATAGATATGAAGCAAGGGCCGTTGAGGGAACGAGCCTATTGGGTGAAGGAGTTGGAAAGAATCTCGGGTTGGAACGGAACTTGCTTGTAGAACCGGGGTATTTTATAAGCTGACGAGTTGACATATTCACTTACCTGGTATTTGAAGAATGAAGGACGACGAAATTAGGGAAGACACGCTTGCCGAGCTGGAGGGGGATGATGACGCCGCCGATGACGACGCGGATGACCTGAATCTGAAGATGCCGCACGTGTTGCCTGTACTGCCGCTGCGCAACACGGTGGTTTTTCCCCAGCAGATCATCCCGATTTCCGTCGGGCGAGAAAAATCCGTTCGCATGATCGAGGATGCGATGGCCGACAACCGTCTCATCGTTCTGGTGGCGCAAAGGGACGGCAAGGTCGAAGACCCGGCTCCGGACGATCTCTACCGCGCCGGCACCATCGCGTCGATCATGAAGGTGTTCAAAATGCCGGACGGCACCCAGAGCGTGATGGTGCAGGGCCTGTACCGTGCCCAGGTGGTCAATTTTACCCAAACCGATCCCTTTTTTAAGGCGCTGGTGCAACCCCAGGTGGAGAAGAAGGCGTCCGGGGTAGACATCGAGGCGCTCACCGGAAACATTCGCACGCTGTTTCAGAAGATCGCGGGGTTGGCACCCTATCTGACTCAGGAACACGTCATGTTTGTCACCAACACGGAGAATCCTGGTCGTCTGGCAGATGTGATCACCTGGAATCTCAACATTTCCACCGCGGATAAGCAAACCATCCTGGAACTGGTCGATCTGAAGGAGCGTCTCGAGAAGCTCACTTACATTTTGACCAAGGAGCTTCAGATCCTGGAGTTGGGAAGCAAGATTCAATCGGAGGTCCAGGGGGAAATCAACAAGACCCAGCGCGAGTACTACCTGCGTGAGCAGCTCAAAGCCATCAAACGGGAGCTCGGGGAAGAGCAGGATGAGCGGGAAGTCGAGATAAAAGAGCTGAGGAAAAAGATCAAAGCCGCAAAGATGCCCGAGGAAGTGGAGAAGGTAGCCGAGAAGGAGCTGGACCGGCTGGCTAAGATGCCCCCGGCTGCGGCGGAGTACACCGTGGCGCGCACCTATCTCGACTGGCTGGTGGAACTGCCCTGGAGCGTGAGCACCGAGGACAATCTCGACATCACCTCGGCGCAGCGGGTGCTGGACGAAGACCACTACGACCTGGAAAAGGTCAAGAAACGCATTTTGGAGTATCTGGCCGTTCGCAAGCTCAAAAAGGACATGAAGGGTCCGATCCTGTGCTTTGTGGGGCCGCCGGGCGTGGGGAAGACTTCCCTGGGGAAATCCATCGCCCGGGCGCTGGGCCGTAAATTCATGCGCATCTCTCTGGGCGGTGTCCGCGATGAAGCCGAAATTCGTGGGCATCGCCGGACGTACATCGGTGCGCTGCCCGGCAGGATCATCCAGGGCTTGAAGAAAGCCGGCTCCAAGAATCCCGTCTTCATGCTTGACGAAATCGACAAGCTCGGTGCCGATTTCCGCGGAGACCCATCGTCGGCCCTCCTGGAAGTGCTGGATCCGGAGCAGAATTACAGTTTCTCCGATCACTATCTCGAGGTGCCGTTTGACCTTTCACACGTGATGTTTATCGCCACCGCGAACCTGGCCGACCCGATCATCCCGGCGCTGCGCGACCGGATGGAGATCCTCGAACTGCCCGGTTACACCGAGGATGAGAAATTGCATATTGCCAAGAGATATCTCATCCCGAAACAGTTAAAGGAACACGGACTGAGTGAGGAGCAGTTGGTCTTTGAGGATGAGGCTTTGAGTGAAATCATCAACGGGTACACGCGCGAGGCGGGCGTTCGAAATCTGGAGCGTGAGATCGCTGCGGTCTGCCGCGGCGTTGCCCGGGAAGTGGTGGAGCAGAAGGTGGAGGCCAAGCGCATCACCCGGGAGGACCTGCATGCCTATCTGGGCCCGGTGAAGTTTTTCTCAGAGGTGGCCGAGCGTACCGCTCGCCCGGGGGTGGCCACGGGGCTGGCCTGGACGCCTGCCGGAGGAGATATCCTGTTTGTGGAAGCCACCAAAATGCCCGGAAAGGGCGAACTGCTTCTCAC
>CAYQOI010000439.1:0-3628 GCA_964419085.1 uncultured Cytophagia bacterium
GCGTAGATCTCTGCGCTTCCGATGCGCACTCCACCGGGATTCAGCGTCGCGTCGCTGCGGCCATAAATGATGACGCCTCCTTCGGAGGTGAATTCTACGAAATCACCGTGGTGCCACAGCCCGGGATAGGTGTCAAAGTAAGCCTTCCGGTATTTTTCCCCATCCGGGTCGTTCAAGAAAGCTGTGGGCATGGACGGCAAGGGTTTTCTACACACCAGTTCACCAGGCTGGTTTTCCAGCACCTCCCCGGCGTCGTCCAGCGCGACCACGTCCACACCCAACCCCCTGCACTGAATTTCGCCCGCGCGTACGGGGAGATTGGGATTCCCGAGAACAAAGCACGATACGATGTCTGTTCCACCGGAAATGCCGGCCAGATGAAGGTCGGGTTTGATGTTCTGGTACACCCAACGGAAACCGTCGACAGAGAGGGGAGAGCCCGTGTACATCAGCGTGCGGAGTCGTGCAAAGCTGCCCAGAGCCGCCCGCGAAAGTGGCGGGTGCGCCTTCATGCAGCTTTCCAGGAAACGACCGCTGGTCCCGAAATGCGTGACCGCGTTTTGATCCACGACTTGCCAGATCGCGGACAGTGCGGGGTGGCCTGGGTTGCCGTCGAACAGATAAATGGTGGCCCCAAGCGAGAGCGCGGAAAGCTGCCAATTCCACATCATCCAACCGCAGGTGGTGAAAAACAAAAGACGGTCGCCCGCCTTGAGGTCGCAGTGCAGTTGCAGCTCCTTGCGGTGCTGCAAGAGCGTGCCTCCGGTCCCGTGAACCATGCATTTGGGCGCACCGGTGGTACCGGAAGAGAAGAGAATGAACAGCGGGTGCTCAAAGGGGACTTGTTCGAATTTCAACTCGGCGTCCTCTCCCTCGGCAAGAAAATCTTCCCACATGACGTCGCCACCGGCTTCGGAACCGTCGACAGGGTAGGGGATGGCGATGACACGTTCCACGCCAGGCAGGCGGGTTTTGAGCTCTTGAACCACTTTTTTGGTGCTGAATGTCTTGCCGCCGTAGCGGTAGTGGGTGCTGGCAAAGACGACTCGGGGTTGAACCTGCCCGAACCGGTCGCACAGCGCCTCCAGGCCGAAATCGGGTGACGCGCTGCTCCAGACTGCGCCCAGGCTGGCACAGGCCAAACAGGCGACGACGGCCTCCGGTACGTTGGCCACATATCCTGCGACGCGGTCGCCTCTGGTGATTCCATTCTTTGCCAGCGCTTTTGCACAACGCGCGACGAGTGTGCGCAGCTCAGCGAAGGAGAGCTCCCGGACATGGGCAGGACGGCCGGTGGTCTGGTCAGCCTCCACAAAGGCACGAATCGCAACGCCATCGGTGTCGTGCCGCAAAAGGTTCTCCGCGTAATTCAGCTCCATGCCGGTGAACCACCGCGCACCCGGCATCCGGTGAGAGCTCAGGACTTCTGTGTGACGCTTGCTGTAGATGACACGAGTGTAATCCAGGAAGAATTCCCAGAACGCCTCCAGGTGTTCGATGCTCCATTCGTGGAGCGCCTGGTAGTCGGGGAAAGAAGTGTGAGTCGTCTGGCTGAGCTTCTCGGTGAAGTGGGTCAAATTGCTGGTGGCGATGCGCGCTTGACTCGGCTGCCAAAGGATTTGGGACATGCGCCCTCCGCTTTTTCTGCAAGTCTACGAATTTCGCAGAAAAATGTCAAGCAGGGAGCGGATGAAGCAGGCGGAGCACGCACTCCATCAGGGCGTCAGCTGACGTCTCCTGCTGACGCCCTCAGAGGTGTGTGCCGATCAACGTGGCCAGAGGTGCAGATTCTCTTCGCTCAGCGCGATGCTCCAGTCCAGCACACTGAAATCTCGCACGGACTCGCAGGTTTGTCCGGTCGCGTCGTCTCGGGTCTGGATGATGAGCTTGTAGTTTCCGTTGGGAAAGTAACTCAACGGGAACTTCATGCTGTGAGCCGAGGTTGGTCCCGGTTTGGGGTGTGTCCGGGCAAAACTGGCGATGGGCTCGCCGTCGCCGTTCAAGAACGTGAATCTGGTCGTGTAGGTCGCCTGGGGCTTGAGCTGGTCATACAGAAGGTTGTAGACTTCAAAGTAGATGAAAATGCTCTCGTTCAGGCCGTGTGCGAAGATGCGGCTCGCGTTGGGAAGAATGTAGCGGCTGTTCTTCACATAAGGTTGTCCGTCTTCCCCGGGCTCGATTTTCGAGCTGAGCTGAATGTCGCTCATCAGTAAGTTCGGGGCGCGGAAGTCGCCGAGTTGGAGCTCCTGTTCGATGCGCGTGGCATGCATGGTTTCGAGGTCCCGGACCAGTGCTTTCACCCGGTAGGTCGTCGGCTTAAGGGTGAAGGCCATCAGCGATGCGCGCGCCTTCTGAGTGGAAACCGTTTCCGCGAACGAGTCCACCTGGAATTGGTCGTTGGTCTCTTGTGTTTCCACAACCTGATCGAATTCGTCGAGAATGGTGAGCTTTAGATGGTACCCCGCCTTGAAACGATCTTTGTGCTTGATGAACTGCAACTCACTGTAGCTGACCTGGACGTAGAACTCCACGTAGGTTTTGTTGTCTACGCCTTGAAAATTGCAGTAATCGAGGCAGAATCTCGGGCCGTCACCAGTGGAGACGATGGGGATGTGGACGTCGCTTCCTCCCGGAAGCGGACTGGCAGCGAGGGCGCTCGACGCCATCCATAGCGTCAGGAGCAGGCAGCGTAGCGTTTTCATCATTCCTCCATGAAAAATGGATTGCGCGTTTTCACCGGACTGTTGACTCTATTTATCGACAGATGCGTCGAAATGATAAAAGCCGACTGGAACAAAGCCGTTAAGTTTCCGCAATATCCTCTTGCGTTCCGTTTGAGGCATGCGCCATCGGCTGCGAGTGCAATTAAGGGTGCCAGGGGCAGTGTCGGACGCGCTCGTTATGGATTTTCTGTGTTGTCGTACAAATAGCTTTTGCGGCCGGTTAGATGTTCCAGTACTTCTCCGTTTATTTCCAAAAACAGCGGCTTATAGAAATGAACGACCCGGGGGGTATAAAGCTGAGTTGCTTCTACCAATTAGCGGAATTTGCTTCGAAAATGCAAGAGCTTTTTCGAATCGCGATCTGTCCCGAGAAGTGTAAAGTAATCGTTTGCAAAAAGTGTGCCTGTGTCGCCGCAACATTTTGGGGTGCAAGCAATTCGAGGTGGAAGCAAAAAAACTGAGGACCCTGTGCAGAAATCTGGGGACGCTTTTTGGGGTCTTGTACCGGCACGTACACCGAAACGACCGCAAGAGTGCGCGACAACTGACAAAACGGTTGACAATCGACCAGCAAATGGTTAACTTTTGCAACGTTAATTCACAGATTGGATGTTTACGGTCGATTCCTGCGGGCTCGTTTGTGTTTCAGGAGGAGTCTTGTTTCCTGTTCAAGTACTGGAAAGATTTTTCCCGTAACAGACAACTGTGAATTCGTTCCCGTCTGAAGGGGGAACTGCGGTTACAGCGTGCGAGGTTTGGCGACAAGTCGGGGTCGGTTCTACGAGCACAGTTTAGGCGGGTCTCAGGTGGATGTTTCCTTACCTAATATTGCCTCAGCGGTGGTTACGGCAACCAGGACATCCGGCAGAGCATCCTTCGGGCGACCGATTCTGGACACCAAGAGG
>CAYQOI010000440.1:0-3628 GCA_964419085.1 uncultured Cytophagia bacterium
TCACAAACACCGCCAAAATGGGCCCATAGAACAGGGAACCGATCTTATTGATGGCTTCGATAACCGTGTGAGAGAGATTGGCGGTGACGAACGCCATGGCCGTGCAAAACACCCCCCAAAAGAGGGTGAGCAGTTTGGAATAGGTCAAGTGCTGGTGGTTGGAGAGCGGTCGGCGCAGGTTACGGTCCACCAAATCGCGCATAGAAGCGGCGCTCAGCGAGTTCAGCGCGGAATCCAACGAAGACATGGCGGCGGCCAGAATGGCCACGATGAGGAAACCGGTGAGACCTGCCGGCAAATAGTGGATGATGAACTGGGGCACCATCAAGTCAGGCTTGTCCGCCGGGATCATCGCACGAAAGTCCGGTCGTGCGCTGGCGAACGCGGCAATAAACAGGCCCATGCAGGAATAAAGGACGACCACGGGAAACCGCCCGAGCCCATTGAACAGCAACGCGCGCCGCACTTCTCGGAAGCTGGCCGCGGAAAGCTGCCGTTGCACTTGAGATTGATCGGTGCCGTAGTACGAGGCGTAGAGGAAAAAGCCTCCGATGACCATGGGCCAAAACCCAAACTCACCACCGTCTCCCACACCGGTTTGGCTGAAATCGAGGATCGCCAGCCGAGCCGGATCGATGTGCTGCCAAACCGCGTGCCACCCCCCGGCCAGCGTGAGGGCAAACGCAGAACAGACCAGGATTCCCAGGAACAGGATGATCATTTGCACCACATCGGAATAGATGACCGCCTTCATCCCGCCTATCATGTCGTAAACCACCGTAATGCCGCCGGTGATTAGGATATTCAGCCAGATGGGAATTCCCAGGGCCGCCGACAACACCAGCGCCAGCGCATATACGGTAACGCCAGTGGCCATGCCACGGCTGATCTGAAAAACGATGCTCACGATGGTCCGCGTGCTGCCAGCGTAGCGCTCTTCGAGGAACTCATAGATGCTCACAACGCCCGCGCGATACATGGGCGGGAACAGAAAACTGATCAGGAAAATCATCGCGAGCGGAACGCCGAATTCGTAGGTCAACCACTTCATGCCCCCGCCATTCCGCATGCCTACGAAAGCCGGGGCTGAAATGAAACTGATGGCCCCGAGCTGGGTCGCCATGGTGGACAACGCGATGCTAGGCCAGCGCATGTTTCGCCCGGCCAGGTAGTAGTCGGTCTCGTCTTTTTGGCCGCGACCGAGCCAGGCGCTCATAGCAATTAACCCCACGGCGTAAACCGCCACCAGTGTCCAATCCAGAGGTGTCATGGATTTCTTTCCGAGATGGGCTTTTCCCCAGCCAAATCGAGGTAAAGCGCCGCGGTCCATGAAAACCGATCCGCGCCCAGTCCCCCGACTGTGGACTCGCGGTAGGGCGTGAAATACTCGTAAAAACCGAAACGCTCGACCAACTCGAAAACATCCCGGCGCACGGCCTCGGCGCCCTCTTTATAGCCATAACTCTTCAGGCCGTGGTACAGCATCCAGTCCACATTCACCCAAACGGGCCCGCGCCAATACTTTCGCGGATCAAAGGCCTTGTGCCGCACATCAAAGCTGGGGAAACGAAAAAAACGGGCGAAATCGGGTCCACCGAAACTCGGCGAGCGCAACCCGTCGTATAACGCCGCCGCTTGCTCCGGCGTCGCGAGCCCGCCAAACAGCGGCAAAAACCCAGTGACGGCTTGGACGGGTATGCGCCGGCCCCGCACAAGATCGAAGGCGTCGTACGCCCGCGTCTCGGCATTCCACAGTTTGGAATTGAATGAGCGGTAACTCTGCTGCAGCCATTCCTCGCATTCCCCCGCGTCCTGGTTGAGAATGCTCGCCAACTCCACCAGGTCGTTCGTCGCCTTGTAGAGCAAGCTGTTGAACATGGGATCCTGCACCAGGAACGGACAGGTGCGAAAGATCTCCTCATCATTGTAGTCACATTGGCGAAAGAGATCCACCAGATAGACATAGCGATCATAGTCTTCCCTGGTGGGGCGCTGTTCGGAAGAAACGGTGGCGAGATCTTCCCTCTGGTAATCAGGAAGCGCCACCCGGGTGAGGTCGATCTCACATAAAACCGCATCCCATGTCGGGGAGTTGTCCACACCAGACTCCCAGGGATGCCGGATGTAGACCAGCCCCTCGTGCGCCGGGTCTCGAAAGCGATAAAAATAGCGATGAGAAGCCAGAAGTTTCGGGAACAACGCCTGGAAGGACTCGCGCATCCGAGCCGCGTTTCGCGCGGTGCGGTACATGTGCAACGCTGCGGTGGCATGTACGGGCGGCATGGTAATTCCCGAGGTCTCGGGTTTGCGGGGCGCGGCCGCCGCGCGGCGGGTCTGCCAGAACTCCGGACCGGGAAAGTAGGGACGTGCTGCCTGCGGGTTGAACACGATCTGCGGCACCATGCCCGTCTGCCATTGCCCCGCAAACAGCGCTCGCAGTTCCTGCGCCGCCCTTGCGGGGCGGTAGTGCGCCAGACCGATGGCAATAAAAGCCGCATCCCAATTCCATTGGTGTGGATAGAGCCGAGGCGACGGCATCGTGAAATGGCCGGTCCAGTTTCCGTCCAGGACTGCTTTAGCCTGCGCCAAAAGGGTTTTATGCTGCGGACGCGGCAAACGCCCCCCCAGGTTTACGCGACCACGATGGAGAGAAGGGGGGGCCATCCCCTGCACTCTCCATCGGGCGCCAAGGTTCGTTAGAAGTTGTAAGTGGCACTGAACTTGACCCGTTGCGGCAAAACCGGCCGGGCATTCAGAAACGGGAACTGTGTGGGGTCCACGCCGGTAGCCAGGCGCGGATCGCCCTCGGTGAGACCTTCGGAATCGAACAGGTTGTACACGTTGACTCCCAGACGGACGCTTTGCCCGCCCGAGAAGGGTACGGTGTAGCCTGCATCCAGGGTAACCACACCAAATTCGTCCAGCTTGAACAGGTTGGCGTCATCGGCGAACCGGTCCCCCACCACCAGCCAGTTCAAGGTGAGGTCCGCCCCACGCCTCTCATAAACCAACGTGCTGTTGAGCATGAACTGGGGAACGCGCTTGATATCTTTGCCGCTGAGGTCCCGGTCCCCAATGCGGAAATCCGTGGCCTCGTGATCTTGCAGCGTCAAGGAAGACTCCAGGCGCAACCCCGGAACCGCTCTCGGAACGAACGCTCCGGTGGCCTCTAATCCGAAGGTACGGCTCGACCCCACAGCGTCGGTGACCTGGACCGCCTTACCATCGATTATCTTGATATCCCCCTGCAATCTATCATTGATCTTGACCCAGAACACCGACAGCGCCAGGGAGAATTGCGTCGTGTTCACTTTCGCGCCGCCTTCCGCCTGCAAGAACTCCTCGTTGTCCTTGGGTTCCGGCTGAACGAAGTTACCCTGAGAATCCAGGCTGACGTTGCCGGCGAAGGTACTCAATTCGGGAAAGACGAAGCCTCGGCTGGCGCTGCCGTAGACGTTGATTTCATCGTTGACCGCATAGTTAACCCCGAACGCGATGCCAAAGTCGTCGAAGTCCAGATTGCGGCGGGTAAACGAGCCGTTGCCGAACACCGCTTTTGTCAGCGCCAGCGATGAATCGGTTGGGGTGCGCAAATCGAAGTTGGATGTCTTTTCCACGCGTACGGTAG
>CAYQOI010000441.1:0-652 GCA_964419085.1 uncultured Cytophagia bacterium
AATTAAAGGTAAACGGATATTCTATAAGTTTTGATTATTCACAAAACGCGAATCGCTTAGATCCAACATTCAGAAACTTAAGAACTTAAGCTGTCATTCCCGTTTTTCGCAATTCAAGGAAAGCGGGATCGCGAAGAATATCGGGATCTTTGTCCATCCGCCGGTTGGTGCCATGAGATTCCGGTATCCGCCAACCGGCGGAGCCGGAATGACACGAAATGAGACGACCGCGGCGGTCTGTGTATTATTCAGGCTAAGACCACGAGTCGGTGACCTATCCATTGCCCTTCATCGAATGGACAAGTTTGCAGACAGAGCGAATCGTGCGGAAATTCTCGGGACGAAGCTCCTCCTCCGGTACGCTGATTCCGAATTCCTCCTCCACAAAAGCGACCAACCGGAGCATGCCCATAGAATCCACCAGACCTTTCTTGAACAGGTCCGCGTCGGGATCAATGGGCTCCTTATTGGCATTGCCCGTCTGCCCTTCGAGAAGATATTCTTCGACGGCCTTTTCTGTTTGCACCATTTCTACCTCCATTTCTCAGCTTGTGGAAGGCTCCGTAGTCTAACCCTCAATAGAAGTCAGGCTTGCAGATGTTGCGCTGGCATTCCACCACTGGACACTCCGTAGTCTAACCCTCAATAGAAG
>CAYQOI010000441.1:662-3627 GCA_964419085.1 uncultured Cytophagia bacterium
CCGCCACGACGGCCGATTCCTTACGCTCAGGTAAGATTTTTTCTTCGCGAAGGAATTCGAACAAAGCGTCCGCGATGGCCTTGTTTCCAGCCGCGCTGTAATGGGTGACGTCGTACGGAATCAAAAGTGAAGCCCCATATTTTTCATGCGCTTTCCGGATTGCAGGCAAAAGATAGAGATTCGGGACCTGCAACTCCTCGCAGATTCTCATGAGCGCCGAGGGCCAGGAAGCGCGCGGATAATCCTTTTTTATCTGTTTGTAGTCCGGAAAAATAACCACAGCGAATTTGATCCCCAAATCATTGCACATCCTCAGCATTTCGCTCAACGTCTTCTTCGCCTCCATTCTGCGGCGGCGGATAGGTTCTGTTTCTTCCCCGGAGAGAAACGCGCGCTGCCAGAGGACAAAATTAGGTGGCTTGATGGTATTTTTGAGTACCATCAAATAGTGGCGCGCGACATACAGGCTCCGCCAGTGACGCAGAACGTTTTTGATCTTCGTCAGATACCGCTCTTTGGTGGTGGGTTCGGTATCACCTTTGTCGATGCGCTCCCTGAATTTCTTTTGGATCATCCGCCACGTCTCACCATCGACTTTTTTCTTGAGCTGGCCGAAGCGCGGATGAAAATGCAAGTCTCTCCAATGGACGCCGATGAGCACAACGTCCGGCTGCAACTTTCCCAACATGGATTGTAAGAACGGTACATACTGACGGATAGTAAAGCCGTAGATGGCTGCGTTGAGCACTTCGTTGAAGCGCTCCGGCCACGCCCGCTTCAAATGCTGCTCGAGGTAAGCGAGGTAGGTCTCGTCGTCCGCGACACCGCCACCAAACGTCAGGGAGTTTCCCAGCCCAAGAATGCGGAGGCTGTTCGGCTTCCTCTCCAGTTCGATTTCAGGACCCCGCAACCCCAGGCTGTTGATCGTCGCCACCTGTTCCCCGGAAAAGGCCTTCTGATTCGGCCGGTTCTGATAGCCTATCCGGTCGGAAAGCTCGATACGAACCTGTGGCACTAACCAGGCCGGCGGTTTCGGAAACACCGCCCTGACAACGATTTCGATGAGTGCCAGGCACCCCACACCGATCAAAATTTCCACAAACATTTGCTTTATTCCTTTTCAAGAATTCTTATTTGTTTTTGACAAACGCCGCATAAACCTCAACCCACAACCGCGGCCCTGGTTGACGAAGCCTCTGTCTCCAAAAGCGCCCGCTCCTGCAAGAACTGATAGAGTGCCTCCGCAATGGCCTCGTGTCCCAACACGTCGTAGTGACCCACATGGTCGTAGGGAACGAGAATCTTACGACCATGCTTCTGGTAGGCCGCTTTGATGGCAGGCAGTAAATTCAGGCACGGTATCCCCAGTTCATCACAAGTCTCGATCAACAGCGAAGGCCAGGACGATTTTGGAAACACCTTGTTGAGCTGCTTGAAATCGGGGAAAATGAGCAACGCAAATCTCATGGCGCGCCGCTCGCACATCTCCTTCATCTGTTGAAGGGTTTTTCTTGCCTCGATTCGCCGCTGACGAATGGGTTCGGTCTCTTCACCGGAAAGAAAGGCCTTCTGCCACTGGTTGAAATGGGGGGGACTGAGTTTGTGCTTGGCCAGTTGAAACAGATAGATGGTCACAAACGCGGTCCGCCACCGGCGGATGAAATTCTTGAGTTTTCTCAAGAAGAGCTCCTTCGTCGTCTCGGGCGGGTCGCATTTCGCGACGCGCTCACGGAACTTCTTCTTGATCATTTGCCACGTCTCTTCGTTGACGCTGTCTTTGAGTTGCCCGAATCTGGGATAGTAGTGCAAGTCCCGCCAGTGCGCACCCAGGAGAACGATATCGGGCTGCACCTTTGGAAGCATGAACTCCAGAAACGGAATGTACTGGCGAAGGGTAAAACCCGGCATGGCCGCATTCAACACTTCGCAGCGTCGACCCGGAAAGCAAGCGTTGAGCTTTTCATTCAGATGAAACAGGTAGGTCTGATGGTCTGCAAGACCTGAGCCAAAGGTCAGAGAATTGCCGAGTCCCAGAATCCGGAGGCTGCCGGGTTGCCTCTCCAACTCGATGTCGGCTCCCCGGAAGCCCAGGCTGTTTATCCTCGCAGGGGCATCCACCGTAAAAGCCTCCTGGTTGGGACGGTTCCGATAGCCGATGTACTTATCCAGCACGATCTGAACCTGTGGCTCTCGTCGCAGTCTCGTCCTGGGACAGAAAAGACGGACGAGCAGTTCAATGCCCAACAGAAAACCGAGTCCCGCCAAGAATATCATCAACATATCACAGCCTCCTCTTCCTCTTTTATATCGTTGCCTCCTCGCGTACGGGCGCGCGCCGCCCTTTTCACCTCAACGAGTTGTGTGTAAAGCCGCTCCGTTTCTCGGTGGAGGTGTTGCCAATCGTAGCGCTCGGTAACCACCCTTCGCCCTGCCATACCCAACCTCCTGGCCAAAATCGGTTCATCCAACAACAGGAGTGTCCTTTTTGCGAACTCTTCTGCGGTCTGTGCGACCATGATGTTCTTGCCATCTTTCACCTCCAACCCTTCAGCGCCGATTGGGGTGGTCACCACGGGCATACCCATGGAGAGCGCGTTGAGAATCTTGATGTTGGTGCCGCTGCCGGAACGCATGGGCGCGATGAACACCGCAGCCTCGCGCATGTACGGTCGCACATCATCCACATATCCGGCTATTTTGATGTTCTTATTCTTGACCGCCTGCTCCCGAAGCAACCTCGTGGGCTCGCCGCCCACGAACGTCACCTGAACTTTCGGATTCCCGCGCCGGATGCGGGGGAGAATGTCTCGCAGGAAGTAGTCCACTGCATCGGCGTTGTAGGGACTCGCCATGGAGCCCACCCACACCAGCGAATTTGGCTCAGGTGCCACGCCGTTGACGTCGAAATACGCAACATCCACGCCGTTCGGCAAATAGCTGACTTTGCGGGGGGGGACATGCCAGG
>CAYQOI010000442.1:0-3622 GCA_964419085.1 uncultured Cytophagia bacterium
ATGGGAGGTCGATGACAGGTCTGCCAACACGGCTGTTACTCTAAAGTCAAATTGATTCTCGATGCGTAGTGTTTTACCCAGAGGGTTTTCATCACCAAAATACCTTTTTGCCGTGGATTCTGTCAGAACCAGCGAGTAAGGCGATGTGAGCGCTGTTTGGGGATCCCCGGCGAGAAAGCGAAAACTAAACACCTTGAACACAGTGGAATCAGCCAGAAAGAAGCGGTCTTCTGTAAATCGCCGCATCGGATCTGACTGCACGCTGACGCTATACGGGAAGAATCGCACGGCTTGTTGGATTTCAGGAAACGCCGCCAGCAAGGCGGGCGCCAGCGGACCGTAGCTGTTCGCCAGGTGCCTTGCTCCACCCTCGCCCTTTTCAACTACGGTAACACGATAGATGCGCTTCGCTTTCACATGATAACGATCGTAGCTCAGCTCATCCTGCACGAAAAGCAGAATCAGAAGACAGCAGGTCATGCCGAAGGCCAGACCCATGATGTTGATAACGGAATAGGATTTGTATTTGAGCAAATTTCTCAACGCGATTTTGAAATAGTTTTTGAACATTTCTGACTCCAATTTGATGACTGGTAACCGCCGTTTCAAGGACTCTGTGGGATCGGCGGATCGATCCCTCCAAAGACAATTTTTACGAGGGCAACAATTGGTTTTTCTGTGTCGAGCATGGGTACAAACGTCCCTCCTCTTCTCTCAATCCTCTCGCTTACCCCCAGGGCCTCCACCCTCGTTCTCGCTACTGTCGTCAGGAAGCAGTGTTGCCGCGAAGTTTTCGGGGTCGGCGGCGTGCCGCTCCAACAGTGCCACCATGTGGCGCATCACCTCCTGGCGGGACGAGAGACCGTATCTGTATACCTTGAAGGGCCCGATAAGCTTCAGGTAGTAGAAGTGCTCAGCGGAATAATGCTCATGGCGGGCACCGGGATTCTGCGCCACCCGCAATAGGTCGTGGAACTTGTCCGCGAATTGAGCCAGGAGCGGTTCGTCGCGCAAGTCCTCCGGGATTTCAGGAAAGCAGGTAACAAGCTCTGCGACCGTCATCCTCGAAAGTTCCTTGTCTCAAGTTCATGAAATAAGCTTTCTGCGATTCTTATAAGACAAACGATAACAAATCAATCATGTGTAACCGGATTGAGTTCCTACAGAATTCTGGAGAATCGGCTCGAACAAACGATGACCGAGTATCGAACGGCTAGTCTCCCAGTTGGTACCATGAATATCCCTTTCCGTCCCAATAGATCAACGCGCTGGCGGATTCGTATGCTTCTACGTAGATGGCATCTCCTCTTAACTCTATTTCCCTTTCCTCCACGCCGCGCTCTACCTTGCCTTTCTGGTGTACATGCCAGTTGGTAAGCCTTTGAAAATCAGAGCCACCATTCCCAAATTTGTGGCCAGCGCCGAGGATATACGTTTGTGCCGTCTCATAGTGGACCACAAGAATCCCCAGTTCATGTGTCTTTCGGTGTTCAATCCATATCGCAATGTCCGTCCTGCAATCTCCGTTGAAATCCCCGTTCAAATAAAAGGGATTCTTCGTGAGCGACAGATCGTAGGTCATCATCAGTTTCTTTTCTTGCGCGATCTTCGTTACCCAATAAGGGATATTCACCCTTTGGAATTCCGGTGACCTCTCGGTCGCACGGTCCTTAGACCACGTAAGAGATTCTTGCTGTGCTTTGATTGGCCGCGCGATTACGAGCAGCAGAAACAGGCTGAACATCAAAACCCTGTTCATGTTTGAACTCTCCTTTTTGAGTCTTTAGCATCATGGAAGCCTGAAGCGCCAAAGTTTCTATGGCCGATAGAGCCAGGTTTCCGCGGTCGGCTGAATTCGGTCATCGTAACCGCCCGCAATAAGGACCCGGTCCGGAACAAGACGCGTGGCCGTGGCGAATCGCAGTTGCTTCCCTACGTGCCCTGAAACCCTACGAAAGGTTTGGGTGACAGGATCGTAAACCTCAACAAACTCGCCGCCGCCTATCAGCACCTGCCCGTTTTCCAGCAGCGCTACCGCGCTGCGAAATTTGAATCGCGGTTCCTGCATGTCTGCGATGCGTTCGAAAGCCCCGGTTTCCGGATCGAATAACTCGGCACTCCTGTACATTCCGCGACTATCGCGCGCGTCGGAGCCGCCCAGGACCAGAACCTTGCCGTCCTGCAGGGTCACAGCCGCATGTTTGTGACGGGGAACGACCATATGACCTGTCGGGCTGAATTCGCCCGTAGCCGGATCAAAGATTTCTGCACTTGCCAGAACCGGGCCGCGGCGCCGGCGGTGCCCGCCCATGACCAGCACCCGGCCGTCCTTTAGGAGGACTGCAACGTGAGAGGACCGCGCAAGGTGCATATGACTGACCTGCGTGAATTGACCCGTGGCGGGATCATAAATCTCAGCAGTGGCGAGCGGACGTTGGTTTCCGTCTTCCCCGCCGACCAACAAGACCCTGCCATCCTGAAGAAGGAGGGCGATGTGACTGGCCCGGGCGGTAACCAATCGCGCTGCGTGGGAAAATGTGCGGGTAGTCGGATCATAAAACTCCGCCGTTGCGGTAATCCCATCGGGCGCCCAGCCACCTGCAATCAGGACGCGTCCATCGGGCAAACGGGTGGCCGAATGACTGACCCGGCCTGTCAACAGGTTGCCTACACGGATAAAAGCGTTTGAAGCGGGTTGGTACAATTCAGCGATGGCAGTGCGTCTCTCACAATTCTTCGCTTCACAGCCACCCGCGAGGAGCACCTCGCCGGTGGAGAGCAGGGTGGCGGTATGCGCAGCGCGCGGCACACTCATCCGGCCGGCCGGGAGGACATGTCCAAGTTTTTGGACCTTTTCCTGGACGGATAAGACTGAAGGCTCTTGTCGAGTTCCTGTCAAAAGAACCATGAGGAACAAAACAAGCATCATTCGGATATGTTTTTTCATTTCCACTCTGTTTATTCCTCCATCGACGTCCGGTAGGCTTCCACCAAATACGGCAAAACCAACTTCACTTCTTCATCGGTGTATATCTTTGCCACGTGGGACACCCGGCCTCGGTCGTTTCTAACGGTTTTAAAAAATATAGGCTCGTTGACCTCGCGGTTCAGGTGAACCGCCAACCGGAGCGCATCCTTCATCATCACCAGATCCGCGAAGATGCGAGTCCTTCGAAACAGGGCATAATTCTTTCGATACACGATTTCGACATCATCCCATCCCAGCACGACCTTTTCCAACTTCTCGTAGAGTCGAACCAGAGCGGCAGACCTACCGCGTTGAAGTAACGTCTTATCCCCGACTCCGCAGGAATGACGCTGATTTGCTCGCCGAAAGACGCGTTTACACTTGGGGCATGTCCAGAGTTCAGTCATGTCGCTTTGTTTTTTGGTTCGCACCAACTGCTCCGAGTCTTATTTCATCGGGACCGATGAATTCTTATGAGCCCATCGAGAAACAGCCCGCTGAGGCTTAAAGAAAACCTCGATGGCTGGCACAGTTCTCTCAACTTCAATAAGGTGATACTCTGTCGCAACGGTGACTGTGACCTGCCGTAGGTTTTCCTCGTCAGTTTTCCATCTGATTTCTTGAGTTCGCGCCATGACTATTTGAATCCTGTGT
>CAYQOI010000443.1:0-1694 GCA_964419085.1 uncultured Cytophagia bacterium
GAAGAGCCGGTCTGCTTGCGTTGGTCGTCCTGGTCTCGTGGAGCGCTGTCAATCGTGCGGAGGCACAGACCGCAAACCTAGGACAAATCCTTCATGATGTGGAAAAGCATGCGCCGGCACTCAAGGCCGCGCATGCCAGTACAGACGTATTCAAGGCGAAACGCCGCGTGGCCCGCAGCCGGTTATTGGGAGAAATCGACGTTTTCGCCCATTCATTTCATTATAATGACAACCGGCTCACCCGGCCTATTTCACCGCCTATCAGTTTACCGGCATTGACATTCGATGACAATCAGCTCGGTTACGGGAGCACCGTTCAACTGCCGCTGGATATCAACGGTAAGATAAGAAATCGCTTCCACGCGTCGTCGCACCAGGCCAGGGCAGCCGAAGCCAACACCGAAAACTTTCGGCTGGTCCTGCTCAACAAAGCGGCGTTGCTCTACCGCGGTCTGGAGCGCATCGCCGGTCAGCGTGAAGCCTTGCAGAAACAGATCGAAGCACTGCAGGGGCACATCAAGGTGGCGACCACGGCCATCGAGGTCGGCCGCATCGCGCCAGTCGAGCGACTGCGCCTGGTTGCCGAACTCAGAGCGGTGGAAGGACGTCTGGCAGGCCTCAATGGAGCGGAAGCCGGCTTGCGGGCACGTCTCGCGGCGCTGTTGGAGCAGGAAGCGTTTAGCGATTCTGTGGCGCCGCCGTCCCGGGAACCGGTTTATTTTGCTGCGCCCGCGGATTCCATCGAACATCGCCCGGACGTGCAGGCAGCCAAAGAGTTGGAAGATGCGGCCCATTCGGGTGTCAAAGCCGCCTGGGGTGCATTTTTCCCCGACTTTTTTGCCAGTTTCACCTGGCTGCAGAATCAGGGCTACGACGGCAGCGGCTCGGGTGATCCCACCTGGCAGATAGCCATTCAGGCGCGGCTGCCGTTGTGGACCGGTGGCCGCAGGCAGGCGCAGGTGCAGGAGGCCAAAGCACAACGGCGCGCGGCGCAGTACCAGATGAAGGCGATCATGGACAATGCCAACGCCGAGCAAGTGGCGGCCCGTGGGGAGTGGAAAGCTGCGGAGGCGCAGTACCGTGCAGCCCAGAGCGCGGTGGAAGCTGCGGCAGAAGTGGCGCGCATTCAGACCGACCGCTTCGACCAGGGGAGGTTATCCGCCACCGATTTGGTGGATGCGGAAGCGGCGCTCGCCGGTGCCCGTTCGGAACTGGCGGCATCGCTGGCTCGCTGGTGGCAGGCGGATGACGCTTTGCGACTGGCCATGGGGATGACGCCAGCCGCTTACGCAGAGTACGCGGATTCGGAGAAATAACCGAGTGGAATTATCTTTGAAAGAACAGAAAATAGATTGCTCAAGGGAAAGGAGTGACCCATGAAGTCAAAAGAAAGTAGAAAAAAAGGCCATCGCTGGGTTTGGGCTGCGGTGGCGATCATCGTGGTGCTTTTGTTCGTGTTAGTGCACCGCATACGCGAGGTGCGCCATGTCCCGGCACAGGAAATCGCTCCGTGGGCCCTGGACACGGCTATTGTCAAGGCCAGCACCGTAAGCCGTGGCTTCCCGGTGCTGGCAACGGTGATGACGAAGGGAGAGGTGACGATTACGGCACAAATTCCGGGAACGGTCTTGAAAATGGGGCCGCGTGAAGGTGTGGCGGTGAAAAAAGGGGATTTTCTGGCCAAAATTGACACC
>CAYQOI010000443.1:1704-3595 GCA_964419085.1 uncultured Cytophagia bacterium
AAGACAAAATCGCGGGGCTCCAGGCGAAACTAGCCGCGGCGAAAGCGGAAGTGGCCCGCCAGCAGGACGAGCTGAAACGGGAGGAAAAGCTGTTTCAGGAAGGCGGTAGCAGCGAAACGGCACTGGAGGCCCGCAGGACCGCTGCGATTGCCGCCCGGAACAATGCCCGGGCTTTGGAGCGGGAGATTTCAGCCTTGAAGGTCCGCCGGGGTTATGGTGAGGTGCTGGCCCCGGCAGACGGCGTGATCTCGGCCAGGCTGCGGGAGCCGGGCGACGTCTGTATGCCCGGACATCCCCTGTACCGGATGACCGTCGCCAAGGGAGCGCGAGTCCGCGTGCGGTTGCCGCAATCGATAGTGGAGCAGATCAGTCCGGGTTCGAAGCTGGAACTCTACCACGGCAGCGATACGCTGGTGGTGCGGCTTAGCCGCGTGTACCCCTCGGTAGATGCCCTGGCGCTGGGTGCGGCAGAGGCGGATTTGCAGACCCCGCCTTTCGGCCTCGCCAGCGGCGCAAGGGTCTCCGGCCGGGTGATTTTGCAGGAAGCCCGTGATGCCCTTGAGGTACCGCCGAACGCCATCATTACCGGTGAAGCAACCGATCAGTCGAGAGTGTTTAAGGTGGTGGAAGAAAACGGGGATGCCATCATAAAATCCATTCCGGTAAGTGTGGAACTGGTGGGCCAGCACAAGGTTGCGGTGCACGGTGACCTGTCCGCCGGTGACCGCGTGATTGTCGCGCACGAAAGCATCTTGCTACAGCTTCGTGACGGGGATCCGGTGGTTGTAAACGAAGGAGGGACGAGATGAATTTCATAGAACGCATGTTGCGCCAGCCCTACGCCATCCTCTCCATTACGTTGGTGACTGTGCTGGCCGGAATCATCGCTTACAATACATTGCCGATGAACCTGTTCCCGGACACCAACCGTCCCGTGGTCTCGGTGGTGACCCAGTGGCCTGGTGCGGCTGCCAACGACGTGGCCACCGACGTCACGCATCCCATCGAAGTGCGGTTGTCCGCCATCGATGGGGTAAGACGGGTCACTTCTACCTCAAGAGATCAGGTGTCGGCAGTGCAGGTGGAATTCGAATATGGAAATAATATTGACGAGGCCGCAACGAAGGTTGCCACCGAACTCCCACGCGTGCGCGGGATGCTGCCGCAAGGGATTCGCGAGCCTCTGATTTTCAGGATTACCGACGCGGCACGACCTTTGGTTGTGTTGGCCGTGACCTCAGCGGAGGGCTACGACCTGCAGCCGAGCCAGCTTCGCCGCATCGCCGAGAACCCCCTGCGCGATGCGTTGCTCAACATTCCGGGCGTAGCCGAGGCCGAGGTGTTCGGCGGCGACGTGCGCCAGGTGGCGGTGGATTTGGACCGCAACAAACTGGAAGCCCACGGTCTGTCCATCGGACAGGTCGCGATGGCCCTGAAAAACTCGAACATCTCCACCCCGGCGGGTCTGGTTTATCGCCACGGTAACCGCTATCTGCTGACCACCCAGACGCTGGCGCACGGTCCGGAGGATCTGGCGCAAATCCTGGTGCCGCTGCCGAAAGGGGAGTATGTGCGCGTCGGAGATCTGGGCGACGTCCACTGGGGGACTGCGGACAAAACCTCCTTGTACCGTGGCAATGGCAAAGCCGCCGTCGCCGTGTCGCTGCTGCGGGGAGAAAAAGGACATGCCCGGGAAATCATCGCCGACATCAGCAAACATCTTCCGCAAATAGAAAAAGAATTTCCCATGCTGCACATCGAGGAGGCGGACACCCAGGGCAGACTGATCGACCTGACGGTGGAGAACATGCTCGGTGCCTTGCGCGACGCCGTCATCATGACCATCCTGGTCATTCTCCTGTTTCTGGGAAATACACGCGCTGCTTTTATC
>CAYQOI010000444.1:0-3593 GCA_964419085.1 uncultured Cytophagia bacterium
GCCGTCTTGTAAGGCCCTCCCATCGATCCTATCGATGTAGATCTGGTCAGCATCTTCAAGTGGAAGGCAACCCGACTTGGGTGAGAAAATGAAACGAGCGACTTCGGATTCCCCACGGCGACCGCGAGTTTCGGAATTTTCTATTGCCTTTGTTTGTATTAATTTTGTACCTTTACCCAATAAGCAAATCCTTGAAGTCGCCGGTAAAGCCCAATGAAAACAACTGTCCCGTCGTTTCTCAGGGTGCGCTGCCATCTCTTGCTCGCGATTGCGCTCCTGCTGCCCCATGCTCTCCTGGGACAACTCCCGAGTCGAACCGCGCTGCAGAAAGCCGATAGCCTGCGGTCGGCCAGAGAGTTCGAGGACGCGGAGAACCTCTACCGGGACGTGCTGAAGGCCGATAAGCACTCGCTGCCTGCGCTGCTGGGGCTGGGCAAGATCGCGTACGCGGAACAGGACTGGCACGACATCAAGAAATGGTTTCGGAAGGTCATGAAAATCGACCCGAAGAATGCCGAGGCAAACTACTACCTGACCCACAGTCCCAACCCCCAGGTGGAGCCCATCATCAGATTCGCCAAGCAGTTGGAAAGCATGGGCCAACTGGACGAAGCAAAACGCACCTACAAGAAGGCGCTGAAGCAGTACGCAGGCGCGCTGGGCGCGTTTCGCGGCCTCGCCCAACTGGCGTTCCTCAGAAAGGACTGGGGCGAGGCGAAAGATTGGTACAAGAAGATCCTCGAAATCCAGCCGAACGAATTGAGTGCGCTCTATGGGCTTGGTGTGGCCTACCGCGAAGGCGCCAAGACCGACAAGCATTTGATCCGGAAGCTGCATCTCGGCACGGCCGCCAAGTACCTGGACCAGGCGGTCCAACTGGATTCCAGTTACCGGGATGTGCTCTACCAGCGCGCACTGGTCGCGCGCTGGCAGGGCCGGTGGTACGACGCCCTCAGGCTCACCGAGTTGCAGTTGGCCAGGAAGCCACGCCTGGTGGAGGCCCAGGTGGGCTTGTTCAAATTTTATCGCCTGCTTCTCCGGCACAAAGGCGAAAAAGAGGTCATCGAACGTCTGCGCCAGCGCGGGGACGACTGGGCGCGCTACTTCATCGGTGAAGAACACCGCATGCACAAGCGGGTAGCCCAGGCGGATTCGATTTTTACTGCGCTGGTGCAAGCGACGCCCCCTTCTCCGGCCCGGATCCCGGCGTACCTGTCGCTGGTGCGGCTCTATGTGGACAGCGATCCCGAGAAGGCCGATCGCTACTATCAGACCGCACTGGATTCCATCAAAACTGCGGCGGACGCCCAGTTTGTCTTTGAGGATTTGAAATACATCCTGCGGGACCCAGAGCTGGCGTTTTTCAATCAGCTCAACGATATCCAGGCGAAGAGAGACTTTTTCCATCGCTTCTGGATTTCCAGAAGCGCTACGCCTGCGGCGCGGCTACACACCCGCATTCTGGAACATTACAGGCGCCTGGCCTACGCGGAAAAAAACTGCTGGTTCGACGGCGTGCGCACGCTCACCACCAACCCGGACAAGCTTGGCGTGTTGAAATTCCCGGCTTCCTACGACCTGAACGAGGAATTCAACGACAAAGGGTTGATCTACCTGCGGTACGGCAAACCGGATGAAATCGCAAAAACGCCGGGCACGAGGCTGACAAACGAATCGTGGCGCTACAACGCCCAGATCGACCGCCGGCCGCTGATCTTCCATTTTGTTGTGGCCCGGGAGGCCGGGCCCAACAATTGGCGACTCACGCCGGTCCTCACCGACTCGGTTATGTTGGCCGACCGCCAGGGCTGGGACCCGGACATCGACCGGCTGCTCGCTTCCCGCTCTCGGTTGGATTTTAACAGCCTGGTGCTGGAACAGGAGCAGCGCAACCGCAAGCTTTTTTTCAAGGCGCTGTCCAGGGATATCGAGCGGGTGGAACGGGGATTCAAGCCATTGAAGATGAGCGTATTTGTGGCGAACTTTCGCGGGAAACAGGGCAAGACGCAACTGGAGTTGTATCTGGGGATTCCCAAAAAGGAGCTGAAAATCAAGCGATCCTCAAAGAACGGCGAGGTCGCAGCCCTGCTGGAAGAAGGGGCGGGCGTCTATGATTCGTTGGCGACGGAGAAGGTCAAATACTCCCATCAGTGGAAACTGGCGGAGCTCCCGGAGGCTCGCGTGTTCGACGGCAACCTGATTCAACGCTACGTGTTCGATGTGGAGCCGGAGCGCTACCGGCTCTCCTTTTATGCCAGGCTTTCCCAGCCCAGGAAACTCGGCGGCGGGAATTTTCAGATTCAAGTCCCGGCGTTTGACAGCGACAGCCTGGATCTCAGCGAGCTGGAATTGGCGTACAAAGTCGGGCCCGTGAACTTCAATTCCATTTACAACCGGGGGGAGTATTCCATCATTCCCAACCCCAGCGCCAGGTTTTCCCGTGCCGACCCCGTTTATCTTTATTTCGAGATCTACAATCTGCAAAAGAACACAGAAGGCCACACCTCCTACGACGTGGAGTATGAGATCAAACAGGAAAAGGCCAAGAAGGGCGGGCTGTTTAGCTTTTTGGGGGGGAAGAAAAAGAAGTCTCTCGCCATCGCCAACCACACCGAGGGCACGGATGAGACCGCTATCGAGTACGCCAGCTTCGATGTCAGCAAGCTGGGCGCGGGCGACTACACGCTGACGGTCAAGGTGAAAGATCTTGTTGCAAACACGGAAAAGAAGCGCTCCGTGAAGCTGAAGCTGGAGAAACGGAAGTCCTCCCGCAAGTGAGCCTGCGCGTCCGGACCGGCGCGGAATGAGAACCCCATGTCAGAGAAGAACAACGCGGATGCGACTTCCCTGCAGGAAAGAGTCAACAGGGCGGTACAGGAGCACATCGACATCACGCCGTACGATCCCGCCTGGCCTCGACTGTTCGATGAAGAGAAGCGCCATCTCCTTGCCTGTCTGCCCGCAGGGTTGATCGCCAGAATCGAGCATTTTGGCAGCACATCCATCCCCAACCTGGCCGCGAAGCCGATCATCGACATCTTAGTTGAAGTCACCTCCTTAGAGGAGACCAAGAAGAGGATTGTTCCTGTTCTGGTGGCTCAGGGCTATGATTACTTCTGGCGGCCCACCAGCGGGGAAGATATTCCGCCATTCTACGCCTGGTTCATCAAGCGGAATTCCGATGGTAACCGCACGCACCACATTCATATGGTTGAACGCGATTTCGAACATTGGAATAGATTGCTGTTTAGAGACTATTTAATTGAGAAGCCGGAGCTTGCGACGGAATACCAGGAATTGAAGCTCCGTCTGGCCGAGCAGTTTCCAAACGACCGGGTGGCTTACACGAACGGTAAGACAGACTTCATCTTACGGGTCACGCAACGGGCGAGAGAATACTATGGGAAGGCCTGACGCACCGCGACCGACCGGCAAGTTTTTTGAACATTGGTCATGTGCGGCAGACTCACGTTAAACGACGAGGTGTTTATGCGACAAGGAAAAGACCGGGTGGGGGGACTAATGGGGTGGGCTGTGGTCTTTGGGTTTGTCATCGGAATGATGTGGAGCCTGCCCGCAGCGGCGCAGGAAAA
>CAYQOI010000445.1:0-780 GCA_964419085.1 uncultured Cytophagia bacterium
GTGCAGAAAACTACGAAAAAGCGAATTTTTTTCTTGCAATTGTCGTTTTTTTTTTTTTATAGTAGACGGGTTTTGGACGTAGGGTAGGGCCCGCCTGAGTATACTTCTTCTACAAGAAACATTTGGAGGGGAAGGTGGAAAAGCCAGGGAAAGAAGCTCACATGTGTGGTGAGAGACCTCACTGTTCATGTGGGCTTTTGTTTTTGTGCCTGGACCTTAACTGACTAAAAGAGGATTTTCAGAACACAGGGGCAGTGACTACCGGCTCTGCGCAAAGAAACAACCGGTAGCCCTGCCACACTGAAGGCGGACGTAAGTCCTTCAAAGGGTACTGAAAATCCTCCCAAATACTTACGGGATCAGGAATTGGTATTTACCACCACTTCGACGCAGTACATCGATTGGCCCCGTTCCCCGGTCGTCCTCGTGGGCGGCACAACAATACCGAGCCTTCACTATACTGTAAAGACCGTCATCATTGTGAAAGGAAGGGAAGTTGAAAGCGCGGCCAGCAACAGCGTGGTTTACCAGTATGCACTCTGAAGAGACAGGGTTTATTCCATAGGGCTACTGTTCTGCGGGGGCATCCCCGAGCGATAAACTGGTTTGGTGGACTCCGGGTGGGTCCACCAAACCAGCATGTTGATTCACCCTCATGGAGGGAAGACTATGTTACGTAGAGTGGTTGGTCTGTTTTTTTCGTTGAGCTGTACCGCCGCTGCGGTTGCGCAACTGCCGTCTTCCATCGACCTCAAGGACTTTGCTGAAGATGTACGGATC
>CAYQOI010000445.1:790-1143 GCA_964419085.1 uncultured Cytophagia bacterium
ATTCTGATCGGGGCAGAGGGCGCGGATTCCGATGAGGGGTTCACCGTGGGTCGAGCCTATATCGTCTTTGGCGGCAGCCAGCTTCCTGCGCTTTTGGATCTCGACCGGCCTACGCCGGGGGTTACCGTTATCGATGGCGATAACGCAGGGGATTACACCGGAGTCAGTGTGGCGGCGGGGGATGTCAACGGGGATGGATATGATGATGCAGTCATCGGAGCAAGCCAGTTGTTTCCGTTTCGCGGACCGGGCCTGGTTTATGTGGTTTACGGGCAACATGATTGGCCGGGCTCGGTAAGTCTTGATACGGATGGTGGTCCCGTGCCGGGGGTGACACGCATAATCGGGAAGGC
>CAYQOI010000445.1:1153-1797 GCA_964419085.1 uncultured Cytophagia bacterium
ATGACATCGTCGCCGGCGCCTTCGGTGCAGGCCCGAGTCACGACTTCGGCCGTGAGGGTGAGGTCTACGTCATCCCTGGATCAAACGCGCTGCCGCAAACCATTGCGCTTGAAGGAGCGACATATCCTGTGACCACGATCCGTGGAGACACCGGGGGAACTATGGGGGCGTCCGCCGGTTGTCTCGATGTCAATGACGACGGGTTCCAGGACGTTCTCCTGGGCATCACACGGGGCAAAACGCTTATTGTTTATGGCAAGGGCCCGTTGCCGGCTACTATCGAAGTTGGGATGGACGCTAAGAAAATGCCGGGTGTAACGCTCATAACCGGCCCGGGAATCGGCACCGATTTTGCCAGGGGAGACTTCGATGCCGACGGCGTGCCCGACCTGGTGCTCGGGACGCAAGACTCCTTCAACGGTTCTTACGGCACCGGGAGGATATTTGTGCTGTTCGGCAGTTACGGGTGGCCTTTCGAAATAGATCTCCGCAAGTATGCCGGCGTGCTGGAGATGCAGGGTGCGCACTTCCACAGCCTCTTTGGAGTTTCTGTCTCTGCCGGGGACTTTGATGGCGACGGCGTTGCCGACCTTCTTGCGGGCGCGCCCAACGCTTTCGATTCTATGGGCGAAGCTCTTGTTGTT
>CAYQOI010000445.1:1807-2138 GCA_964419085.1 uncultured Cytophagia bacterium
CCGTTGAGCAACCTTGTGGATATTGTCGGTTATCAGCCTTCGCAGGATTTGGGAAATGCGGTGACTGCGGGCGACATCAACGGCGACGGCCTGGATGATATGATTGTTGGGTCCTGGAGCAGGTCGGCCTTTGCAAACGTTACGGGCGAGGTTTACGTGGTCTATGGGAGACGAACGGAAACCTCTGGAGAGATAAGCGAATCCCACTTGCTGTCCAATTACCCCAATCCTTTCAACGGTTTTACGGTGATTCCTTACGAGTTACAGGAGAGTCAACGCGTTTCCATCAAGATTTATGATGCGCGCGGCAGGGAGGTGCGCACCTTGGTGG
>CAYQOI010000445.1:2148-2420 GCA_964419085.1 uncultured Cytophagia bacterium
GCCGGATGGGTCCGGGGAGGCATCGCGCCATTTGGGATGGCAGGGACAGAGACTCTCATGAGGTCGGTACAGGTGTTTATTTTTGCCGCTTACTTGGTGAGAAATTTTCGGAAACTCGGAAGGTCGTATTGCTGAAATAGTATTTGAACGAAAAGAGCTTTTTTGTCGTTACTGGCAAGCAACGGTTTGAGCGGGAAACCCTAAGAGGCCGACGAATCCATCTGTTCTGATGCTGGTTTGAGGAGGGCGGATGGGCGTTCGCGGTGCAGACA
>CAYQOI010000445.1:2430-3560 GCA_964419085.1 uncultured Cytophagia bacterium
GTGCAGACACGCGCGGCCGTCTCTTTTGGTCCTTAGTGCCACAGGAACTCGGGGGAATCGAGCGCAAGTCCCGATTTGGTGAATTAGCGGGCTTAGAGTTTTTCCTTACTTTGTGATGCAACCGCTCCGTGTTTTTTTGTAGGACGATGCGGTAGGACTTCTTTTTGGTTTTTTGCTTATGGGACATGCGCTGGGAGTGCAGTATTTGGGGCGTGAGCGGTTAAAGCTTTTCCATAGCTTTTTGTTGCGCAGGCGGGGCAAGAGCTGCCGCGGGATTCGTGGGGTATAGTGAGCCAGCGAGTCGTTTTCTTTACTCAATTAACGCGGAGAGAACCATGAATCGAGAGATTGGAAAGAAAGTCGAGGGAACCCTTGTGGTGATTCTCCTTTTGATATTCTCCGCCTGTAACGTTCTGGGACCCGGTTCGGAACGACAATCTGAGGAAATCATCTTCCGCAAGCCGCTGATTGATTACGCGCACGGGGCCACGCTCCTACCAGATGGCGGATTTCTTGTATATGGGTTTACAGAGGGGCAGATAGGCGACGCCGAATGGGTCAATGCATTTCCCTTGTTGCTGTTCATTCACGCAGACGGCACCATAGCGGATACTGTGGTGTATCATGCCATCCGGTACGGCGAGATTATCGGCGCCGCACCGTTTGCGAATGAGGTGGCTGTGCTTGTGGATAGCGTCTTGCGAGTGCACGGTTCAGAGCCCAACAGCCTAAAACTTCATCTTTTGGAACCAGGCAATTCCCTGGGTAAAGTGCTTTTAGCTCTTGAGGATTCCATTCATGTTTTCACCGCTCCCCCACACCCGCTTATTGCAACGGCAGATGAGGGTCTTGTTTTGGCCGTTGGACCTCCGAAAATGGGTGATGACAACCTCATCAAGATTAGTGCTACGGGTGATGTTGCGTGGAGATACCATATGCCTGAAGTGTCGGATGTCAGATCAGTGGCAGAAACGCCAGATGGAGACATTCTAGTTCTTGGTGTTCCATTCACCGTCGTTCGGCTCCGCGCGGACGGAAAGGTGCGATGGCGAAAAACCTATTGGGATTCAGAAGTTGTGGGAAGCGTGTACGATGTTGTTGCGGTTCAGGACGGTGCTGCTGTCCTTGGC
>CAYQOI010000446.1:0-3554 GCA_964419085.1 uncultured Cytophagia bacterium
CAGCGCCATCTCCGTCCCAATCTGCGCAAGACGGTGCGGAGCGGATTTGCAGGCCCGTTTCGACGGTCTTCCATTCCGGCTGGTAGAGCGCGGTGTAACCCAGGTGAACCTGACCATCCCGCGTGCACACTGCAACGTCCGGCAACCCGTCACCGTCGAAATCTCCCACCACCGGCGGTCCCGCTACGGCCTCTCCCAGGAGCGGGCTGAGCCAGATCTCCGCGCCGGTTTGGCTGTCAAACGCGCGCAGGCGGGTGTCGGCACCCGCAACCAGAACATCCGGCAACCCGTTTTGATTCAGGTCGGAAAGCACCAGCGGCAGTCCGGGCTCCACCGCCAGTTGTGGCTGTTCCCAGATCGTGCCGCGGGTTGCCCCGTCCAGGGCCCGCAGGTGGCCGGCGGGACTCACCGCCACGACGTCTACGCCGCCGTCGCCATTCAGGTCCGTGAGAGCGAGTGCGCCGTTTTCCCACGAGTTGTTTTCACTCGCATTTACACCAGCGTCATTTTCCGGCCACTGGTACCACGCCTCCTCGATGAGCTTGACTTCCTCGGGCTTCTTGTTCACCGTGGCGCGCATCTTGCACGACATCCCCCATGACGCCAGGGTGAGGCAGGCCAGCAGCGCGGTGAGGCCGACGCCCAGCTTCAAATTGTTGCGGATCCACCAGACCCCGGCTTTCTTCGGCGGCGACATGTCGTATTCGCCTTCCGGCAGCAGCCGGAAGATGGTGCTTTTCTGGTCGCTGACAATTTCGATTTCATCGTTTTCGTATGCCGGGACTTCGTCGGTGGGGGTGAGCTTGATCTGGTTGACGTAGGTGCGCGTCTTGCTTCGCTTGTCGGATACGAAGAAACGGCCATCGCGGTAGCTGATGGTCGCGTGGCGCCGCGAAATGCTCTGGTCCAGCACGCCGTTCTCGTTGTTTCGGATGACGATGTCGTTCAGCGTGCTGTCTCGGCCGATCCGGGTTTCGCCCTTGTTGAGCGCGAACTTCTTGCCGATGTACGGCCCGTAGATGGCGAGCAGGTAGTACGACCTTTCAGCCCCAAAAACCGGTGAAGAAGTGTCGTCCCCCTGCAGTTCGGTGTCCTCTTCGTGTTCGGTGAGGGCCTCCACCTCGTAAAATTGGTCGGACTGCAGCGCGGAATCCGCGGTGACGTTATCCGAGGCGGCACCGCCGTTTGCTCCTCCTCCGGAGGGGGACGCGGGCCGGTCATCGGAGAGAAGGTCAGCGGCTTCCTCGGCGAATCGGTCCAAGCGCAAACCCGGCATGTGTTCGAACACCAGATTATGGCCGCCGATGGCGATTTCATCTCCGTCGACAATCTGGGCCCTCTCCGAGAGGGGGCGGCCGTTCAAATACGTCCCGAATGCGCTGCCCAGATCTTCGATGTAGTAGCTGCCGTCGTGGCGCTCGATTCTCAGATGCTTCATGGAAACCTGCTTGTCTTGAACCACCAGGTCGCAGGCGGGGTCTGAGCCGACGATGAAGCTGGATCGCGCTTCGTCCAGAACAATCTCGTTGAGGATTTCTGCTTTGCGTTTGAGGATGAGTTTCGGCATATCCTTCTTCCTCATCTACAGCTTGGTTAAGGTAAACTCGATCAGGTTCAGTTCAGAGGCTTGAACCATCACGGACTTCTCTTGATACGCGTACCCGGTCTTGTTGACGCTGAAAACGTACAGTCCCGGGCGCAGGGTACCGCTGCTGGTCCCCTGCTGGTCTGTTCGCTGGAAAAGCCGTTCCGGCATATTGGGGTTGTCCAGCGAACGGTATTTTATCTCCACATCGCTTATGGGACCACCGGTCTGCTCATCGACGATGGCGATGGAGACCTCGCCGCGCAGGGGCTCCAGTTTCGCGGCCACCAGCCGGTCTGTGGGGGAAATCTCAACCTGCACGGTTTTGTAGCCCGATTTGGAAAAGACCGCGTAGTAGTTCTGCGGCAGCAGGTTGATCACGCTCGGTGTGCGCTTGCCTCTGCTCACGGTCCGGCCGTTCCGCACCACCCGGGCGATGGTCGCGCCGATGTCCCGCTGCCGGCCGTCTTGCGCGTCGTAAGCAACGAATTTCACCGGCCGGGAAAGCGAGGCGAACAGCGTGAGCGGCGTCGCTTCGGTTACCTTCAACGAAAGGGTTCTGGAATTGTAGCCTTTCTTTCTCAGGGTGATTTTGTGCCGACCCGCGCTGAGAAAAAACGTCGTCCCCGCGCCGGTTAGTCCCACCGGGCTGCGAGCATTGTCGACATAGATGGCAGCGCTCGACGGATTGGAATTCACGGTGAGGAATTTGCCGAAGCGTCCAGCGATCTTGTACTGGATGGTGGGATTCTCGGTGACCTCGAAATGCCACAACCGGTTGTCGTCGATTTCGGCCTGCATGCTGGCCGCGTCCAGCGTGAAACCTGACAGCGGCTTGAACCCGGCCAGATTCATTTCGATGCGACAGGGTTCGCCCACCTCCCAGGTCAGGCTGCAGGGAGTCCGCTTGCCGAATTTCAGCCCGTTGATGAGCACCTCTGCGCCCGGAGGCGTGGAGGTCAAGTACAGGGTCGTCTTGAAATGGAAGGTGTAAAGCCGACCGCCGGAAGAACCCTGCGTTCCTTTGATCTGTACGTCCCCGTTGCCCGGTACGTAGATGGATTTGATGACCGGCGCGTACTGCGCCTTGCTCAGCTTCAATTCGTGCACACCCGGTTCGATCTCGTCGATGGAAAGCGGCGTCACCCGGTCCAGCGGCTTGTTGTCCAGGTAGACTTTCGCTCCTGCGGGCACGGAGGCAATTTTGATGGCCGGTGGGAAGAGCCAATCGTACACCCCGACCCCCAGCGCGGTCCAGCGGAACGCCACGTCCAGGAGCAGGAAAAGGAGCCCGGCAGCCAGCACCCCGATACCGATTCGAGCGACCAATTTGCCGTGACCACGCGTAGCCAGACGTACGGCGTCGATCACGGTCTTGACCTCGTCGCGGGGCTCGACATTCGCTTCCAGGCCTTCGACTTTGAGACTCTCCTGTTCTGTAGGTGCGGATACCGGCGTAGGAACCAGGCTGGGTGTCTCATGGTCTCTGGAACCGTTTTGTTTTTCGTCGTCCCACGAAAGCAGGTCCGGCTTATCGACCGGTTCGTGCCTCTCTTCTGCAGCCGGGAAGGGCTCGTAATGAGGCCAGTCATCCCGGATGTCAAACGAGCCGTTTCTCGGGCTGCCCGCGACTTCCGCACACCGGGCCACGAATTGCCCCAACTCTTCGTCGATGTTGGTGGTGTCCGCGTTGAGCACGAAGTAGGTCACCAGATCGATGTAAAACTGGTTGGCATTTTGGTAGCGGTTCTCCGGCGATTTTTCCAGCGCTCTTTCCAGGATGGGTTGCAACGGTTTGGGCGTGTGGTGCAAGTCCTTCAACTTGAGCTTGCCGTTTCTCAGGGCCTCGATGATTTCCGTACCCTGCTCCTCGTGGAAAAACCGCTTGCCTTCCAGGACCTCGTACAGCACCAGACCCAGGGAAAAGATATCGGAGCGGTTGTCGAGACTGTACTCAGGTGCAACGTGC
>CAYQOI010000447.1:0-3552 GCA_964419085.1 uncultured Cytophagia bacterium
GTGCTCCGCATGGTCTTCAAGACGTCCATTCCGCTCATAAACGGCATGACCATATCCAAGATGACCAGACTGGGGGCTTCATGCAACATTTCTCTCAACGCTTGCGAGCCATCTTCAGCCTGGACAACCGCACAGGTCCAATTGTTGCGGATGAACCTTTCCACAAGCCGTCGCGAACTGAAATCATCATCGACGATCAAGATTTTTGTGCGACTGGTTATCATTGCTTACTCTTCCTTTAAGTAAACCTCTACAAAAAACCTCTCACGATCTGCCTCAAAATCGATACGGGTTCGGGCGGTTTCCAGGGGCGCGGCGATACGATGGTCTGGCCCCACCACCGCGTTGGGGATAGAAAGATCGAAGTTGACGCCCTTGTCCTGCAACCGAGTTTTCGCCCGTCCCGCGATCATGTTGACGATTTCGCCTACACCGTCACGCACATCGTGACAAATGGTGTCACATGTTGTGCCAAGCATCCCCCCCACGGCCCGCAAGGCCAATTGTTTGGGAAACGTTACGAGCATCGAGCCGCGACGTTCTCCGGAAAACCCCAGCAGACCGGTCACATCCAGACAACGGGTCACGCTGCCGTGTTCCGCGCCCCCGTTGATTTCCCGCACCGCTGTGGGCGTCGCATGGATGGACGCCATCGTCGACAAGACTTCGACGGTAGCATCGATAAAATCTCCCACAACGCTCTCTTCTTTCACGGAATTCCCTCTCACGCTATCTTTGCAGCACCTTTTCCAACTTGTGCAGCAGGACATTTGAAGTGAACGGTTTCACGATGTAGTCATTGACGCCCGATTTCATCGCTTCGAGAACCTCGCGCTGGCCCCCCTCGGTGGTCACCATTACGATGGGAATTTTCGAGCGTTTGCGAACTTCCTTGACAAAGGTTAGGCCATCCATCAGGGGCATGTTCCAATCTGTGAGAATAATATCGACATCTGCAACTTTGGCCAGCGCATCCTTCCCGTCTCCCGCCTCCGTTATATCGGTATAGCCGGCCTCCACCAAAGCTTTGATGACGATTTTTCTCATCACGGCTGAATCATCGACAACCAGGACTTTCATGCAACACTCCCCATGTTTAGTTGCGGCAGTTTACTAAAGGCATCCCCAGTCAACGTGATCCGTACTCCCTGTCCCGCCACATCCGCCAGAAGCGAGGTCACCGGCGGTGCGGAAAATGTCCGCCTACCCTGGCCGGTTTCCGGGAGACCCAGTTGGAAAACCGTGTTCGGCGGAAGAAGCGCATCTAAAAACCGGCCCGCCACGGTGTTCAGCAGCTCTCCCATCAAATCTTGCATCGAAGCCAGGGATGGCCCTGCTTCTACCATATCGAACACTTCTCCAGAGATGGCGCGTGCCAATTCCCCGGGAAGCTCCAGGCTCAACTCTCCCTTGTAGGGCGAGAGAAGCGGCACCGCGGCCCACAAGGTGTTTGGCCCGATCGCGGGCAAGGAGGAATCAGGGGCCGGAATCTCGATTTCCTCGAACGTCACGTTTTCCCACGATTGCGTCAGCGCGGAGATAAGGCTGGCTTGTACAACGTTTGACTCTTGGTTCATTCTAACCCCACTCACTTTGGTCGGTCAAATCGCGTAAGATACTGGCGAGATTTGCCGGGGAAACCGGCTTATTCAGCACATCAAATGCACCTTCTTGTTTGAGTTCGCGAGTGAGACCCTCGTTGCCCGCGCTGGAGATAACCAGCACCGGCACGTCGGTCAGCCGCGGGCTGGCCTTGATCCGTCGCAGCAGGGAACGACCGTCCATGTTGGGCATGTTCAGGTCGGTGACCAAAAGTCCGACCCGATTGCTTTTGGCCAGCTCCAGCGCCTCCGCTCCGTCCGCGGCCTCCAGGAAGGTCGACTGGGCAAAACCCGCTATTTCGAGACAGCGGCGTATGATCATGCGCGCGGCCACGGAATCATCTGCAATCACAATTGTTTCGATCATCAGTTACCCTTTATGCATTCACCAAAAGTGATTCTTTGAGCACCAAGAAGTCCTCTTGAACTTTGAGTAAGATCCAGTTCAAGTCGTCCTTGGTGATTTTGAAGTGATCGATGGATTCTTCGTCGACTTTGTAGGCGAGACTGTCTGCCCCGGTGCCTGCTCCACCCAACATAGAAACCAGGTCTGCGAGGTGGACGGTATGAACCAGTGTTTTGTGCTCTTCCTTTGTTTGGGAAGGACGGTGATGATCCCGAATGACCAGACACAGCACCTCGGGGAGTTGCCAGTGTTGCGCCAGCAGGTAGCCCACCTGGGTATGGTCGGTTCCGACCATATTGCGCTCTGCCTCCAGATAGTCGGCCGCTCCTCCGTTTGCACATAGCTCGGTCATCGTGCGCGTGTGACCCACCAGAAACTCAGAAATGACCGCTTTCCCGATGTCATGGAGCAAGCCGGCCGTAAAAGCCAGAGCGGGAGAGATGCTCTTCTTGGAATAACGCGTGAGCTCGCGCGCGGCGATGGCCGAGCGCAAAGAATGGTCCCACATCTCGCCGGCTGCGCTCTCATATCCCTCCAAAGGGCTGTGATAAATGATGGAGGTGGAGGCACAGATGGCAACGCCCACAACCATCATTTCACCCATCAACAGCAGCGCACGATTGACCGTCGTAACTGGTGTGCCTCGATAAAATGCGGCCGAATTCGCCACCTTGAGCACCTCCGAGGTAAGCGAAGCATCGTTTTCCACCAACCGCACGACCTCCTTCAGGGAGTGGTCCTCATTTTCGATGACTTTCAGCAACTCGAAGGCGACAAGAGAAGGAATCGGTTTTTCCTTAACCCTTTCAGCGATGGATTCCACTAAGCTCATATTTCCCACTCCCCTCTTCCAGGTGAAGAAATAACAACTTTGCCGGTGCGGACATTCACCGAGACACTTCGACTGATGCTGCCGCCCACATCTTCGGCCAGCGCGCCCAATTTATGGCGCCAGAGGCATTTCTTCACCGCCAGAATATTTCGTTTACCGATGTTGAAGGTGTTGTTCGGATCCATGATGCTGGCACCGCCGGCCAGTTTCACCACCACCCGACCATTTCCGTTGTAACCGAGTTTTCGCATCTCCTCGAGCAAAGCCGGAATGCCGGAATCCGCGAACATCCCGGGCCGCTCCAGAGATCTCTTCCGGTTGATGGAAGAATCGGGGAGCGCCACGTGGAGCAACCCGACGGCCTTGTGTTCCACATCCAGAACGACCACAGCCACGCAAGAGCCCAGAGCGAGTGTTTTGATCAGATGGTTTGGTTCTTTGGATGCCGCGAAGTCACCGACACCCACATAGATCGTTTTCATATATCTTCCTCTGCTAACAAGCGCATTAGTTTACCCGGAATCGCTTGAAGGGGAAGCAATTCTTCCACGCCACCCCGTTCGTAGGCCGCCTTGGGCATGCCGAACACCACCGATGTTTCCCGATTTTGTGCAAGGGTTTTGGCTCCGGAACGCCGCATGGCAAGCATACCGTCGGCCCCATCCTGACCCATCCCGGTCAGCACCACCCCGATGGCCTTTTTCCCACAAGCC
>CAYQOI010000448.1:0-3552 GCA_964419085.1 uncultured Cytophagia bacterium
TAGATTCCTGTATCCGCAGGAACGACAAATTCGGGCTCTTTTCCAACTTCTTGGACAGCCCCAAGGTCTCAGTTTCGCGACACGGCCTGCTTACCCTCGGTCAATTGTTGGATCAGACCCCGCCGGAGCGCCTCCCGGCGCACCGGACCCCACCAGCCGATGGGCCGGGACATCACGTAGTACTTCACCAGGTGGTCCATGTTCTCAGGCTTTGTCAGCAGCGTGACCGGCAGGTAAACCAGCGCGCCCAAAAGCATCAGCAGCCAGAACTGCTGGTAGTCCGGCAACTCCGGAATCACGCCGAACGCAGGCAGCACCCACACCACCAGCCAGCTAAAACCCAGATTCGCGATCCAGGAGGAGAGGTAGCCCCAGGAGTTGAAGCGCCACCACACCACCTGCAGGATGTTCGGCAGCCAGACGCCAGCAGCCATCAGCCACAGAGCAAAAATCAGCCATTTCGTGATCTCCTGCATCATCAGGCCGTACACAAACGAACCCAGGAGCAGGATGAACGTGGAAATCCGGCCCACCCAGACCAACTCCCGTTCCGAGGCTTCCGGCCGGTAGTAGTGCTGGTAGAGGTCCCGAGTGGCGTACATCGCGCCCAGGTTCAGATGCGTCGAAATGGTGGACAGATGGATGGCGAGAATCGCGACGAAAAAGAAGCCCACCATGCCCGCGGGCAGAAAGTCGAAGCCCAGACGAAACCAGCCCAGCTCGTATTCCGACGCGTTTTGAATGTTCGGAAACAGCACGAAGAATCCCAGAATCGCCACGGCCCAGATGGAATTGCGGATGAGCACCAGCGCGGTGCCCCACCAGATGCTGTAACTGGCATCCCGCACGGTTTTCGCGGACTGAATGCGCTGAGCTTCGGGATACCAATCGATGCTGGTCCCCATACCGAATCCGCCGATGAGCGCGATCACCAGCATCGTGATGAACCAGACCGCGGGAAAGTCCCCGCTAAACCAGCCGGAAAAGGAAAAGGGGTTGAGCCGCCACGCCTGGCCTAACTCGCCCAGCTTGGCGACAATGGCAGCGGGGCCGCCCGCGGCGATGACGCCCCAGACAGACACGATGAGGATGACCGCAAACGCGATGATCCCCTGCTGAAAGTCGGCCATGACCACGCCCCAGTAGCCGGCCGAAAGCACGTACACCGCGCAGACGGCGGAGAACACCGTGAGTCCGATCCAGGGGGGCCAGCCGAACGCAAGATGGCACACCTTGCCCATCGCTATCCCCACCCAACCCAAAATGAACATGTTCATGAAAACCTGCCACCCTGCGATCCAGCCGCGCAACAGCTCCGCGCCCAGGCCGCCGAATCGCAGCGTGTTCCACTCGGCCTGCGTGTAGGCCAGAGAGCGCCGGAAGATGCGGGTGGAAACAAACGCGCTGATGGCACACCACGCTGAAAAAAAGGTGTACCAGATGCCGGCAAGCCCGTAGCGGTAGATCACCCCGGTCACCCAGATGGGGGTGTCGGTGGCGGTGTGCGTGGCATAAACGGACGAAGCCGGCAGCCACCACGGCAGCCCCCGGCCCGCGAGGAAAAAATCGGACTCCGACCGTTTCCCCAGGCGGTAAAACAGCACGCCGCACCCGATCATCAACACGGAGAACAGAAAAATCCAAAGCCAGTCGAGAAAACCGAAGGTAACCATCTCGCGCCTCCCCACTCTACCTCAAAGCCTCGTACAGTACTCTGCCTTCATTGCCGCTCGGCGCGGTCAGCTCCAGAACATTCGCCAGGGTGGGAGCCATATCGTTCAGCCTCACCGGCATGGCGTACCGGCCGGGTTTGAACGGTTTGCCGAAAAAGAGAAACGGAATGTGCGTGTCATAATCGTAAGGGGTCTCGTGGTCGGTGCCTTTATCGCCGCTCCGGTGGGAGGAACTGGTCACATAGTACGGCCGGTTGACCACGATGAGGTTCCCACTGCGGCCGGGGAAAAACTGGCTGACGACCTTGTGCGAGACCAGATTATTCGGATACGCACCCGCCGCGATTTGCGTGCTGGTGAACACCTGTCCCACGCCCTTCAGCTGCAACAGGGCGTCGGCCGCGTGCCTCTCCACCTGCGCCAGGTCCAGCTTCTTTTCCGCCACCGTTGACAGATTGAGGTAAAGGTTGGGCTTGACGAACGCCTCCACCCAGTCCGCAGGCCCGAACGTTTTATCTAACGCGTTCTCCACGGCCCGGGGAATCGCAACAGACGTCTCACCTGGCGGTGGGGGTTCCCGGTCGATACGTCCGGCATCCACCTTGAAGCGGGCCAGATATTCGGGAATGGGCGCACCGCCGTGGTCAGCGGTGAGCAGGATCAAGACATCCGCAAGCCCGATTTTTTCGTCGAGATACCGGAAGAACTCCTGCAGCACCCGGTCCAGTCGCAGCACCTGATCTTCCTGCTCCTGACTGTACGGGCCATAAGCATGCCCGATACGGTCGGTGGCCGAAAAGCTGATGGTCAGGAGGTCCGGCACATCGTCGGCTCCCAGGTGTTCGTTTTCCACCACCGCGCGGGCGAATTCCGCCAGATGTTCATCCGAAAAGGGGGTGTAGGTGAAGGCCTTGTAGAAGTCCGGTCCGGGGTGCTTCTGACGACCATCTACCTGGTGGGGAAAGACTCTCCCCAGGCCCTTGTAGTCCAGCTCATTGGGGAAATCATCCTCGCGGGAGAGTGCATAGGCCTCTTCCCCCAGCAGTTTTCGCCATTCTTTGTGAAAATAGCGGTCCGGAGAGCTGTCGCGGTTGAACGAGCGCACCCAGCCGGGCAGACGCTCCATGTAGTAGGTGCTCGAGATGAATTGCCCGCTGTGGTCATCGAACCAGTAGGCCGCGTCGGCCAGCCTGCCGGCGGGGAGGATGGCCCCGCGGTCTTTGTAGGAGATGCCGACGACCCTGGCGCGAAAATTGGTCGCCAGCTTGAGCTCGTCGCCCACGGTGGACACCAAAAAATGGCGCGGGGACCGTCCCTTTTTGGATCCCCGGTGGTCCGTGCCATTCAGCAAAAACGCGGCGGGGTCTTCTACGCAGTTGACCTTTTGACCCAGTTCCCGGTCGTACCACTCGTTGTCGATGATGCCGCTGAGGTCCCCCGAGGCACCGCTCAACATCGCGGCGTGGCCGGGTGCCGTGGACGCGCGAAAATGGTCGATGTGGGCATCGGTGAAGTTCGCGCCCTGCTGGAGCAGCAGCTTAAATCCGCGGTCGGAGAGATAGGGTTCAAAACGGGTGAGATAATCGTAACGCAGCGCATCGACCGCGATGAATACGACGAGTTTGGGATGGATTCGCGGTGCGGGTTCGGCAAACGCGGTCGTGCGGCCCATGAGAAGCGCGACGAGCAGCCAGAGCGTCTTCAATGTTCCTCCCTCCTAAGATTGTCAGAACAGTGGGTTTTAGAATGTTAGAGATTCTGCCTTCGCAGGAATCACGGAAAAGGCCGAGTTTTTGGGACAGCCCCGGGTTACGGCTCGCGTGGAAAACCAAGTCACGGTTGAAATTCCGGGGTAATCGGCCCTGGTTTTTAAACACTT
>CAYQOI010000449.1:0-3546 GCA_964419085.1 uncultured Cytophagia bacterium
GGGGCTGGCGCTTTCCATCTGCGAAAAGCATGAGGGTCCTTTTGCCAATATCATCCGGGTGGGTCTGGAGAGCCGCGACCTTCCAAAGGATGAAATCAAGGAGGCGCTGAATGACCAGGGCAGGCAGGAGATCTACTGCCTGGAACGGGGCCTGGTCGTAATCGAAACGGTGGCCGCGATCGCGCCGCTGCTGGGTTTGCTAGGGACCGTGATCGGCATTCTGAAGGTGTTCAATGTGATCGCGGTCATGGGCGTGGGACAGGCCACCGCGCTCTCCGGCGGCATTTCCGAGGCCCTGATCACCACCATAGTGGGTCTCTCCATCGGTATCCCGGCGGTGGTGGTGTACAACTATTTCAGCAACCGTGCCGAAGGGCTGGTGCTTGAAATCGAGAAATATTCGGCGCGACTGTTGAAGAAGGTCGCATCGTTTCAATCAAATTCGAAGGTGATGGCCGATGCAGTTCAAAGTTAAGCAGAAACGCAAGGTGCTCATCAACATTACATCGTTGATCGATGTGTTGTTCTTGTTGCTCATCTTTTTCATGGTATCGTCCACTTTCCTGGAACAGCCGGGCATCAAGCTGGAGCTGCCCCACGCCCAAAGCGCGACCGTGGTAGAGCAGAAAGACTTCACGCTGTTTGTGGATAAAGAAGGGAAGATGTATCTCAACGACGATGAGGTCTCTCTCCGCAACCTAAAGGAGATCATCAAAAAACGACTTCCCGAGATGAAGGAAGGGGCGCTGATCTTGAAGGCCGATCAAAACGTGAAGCACGGCGTCGTGGTGCGAATCATGGATTTGGTGAAACAGGGTGGGGTGAAGAAGCTCATTATCGGCACGAAGTTGGACGAGTGAGCGCAGTCAGTAAATGCTTGCATTTTAGGAAATAATTTCTTATCATCTTTGGTCTTTTTCGGACGGTAAGTCGTTTAGAATGCAAAGTTAATCCGGAGAGTTAGATGGCAAGACGTTGTGAGATCTGTGGCAAGGGACCGATGGTGGGCAACAATGTGAGCCACGCCCACAACACCACGAAGCGGCGCTGGTTGCCCAATCTGAAGCGCATCCGCGCCCGCGTTGACGGTCACGTGAAACGCATTCTGGTGTGCACCAACTGCATCAAAAGCGGGAAGGTGGTGAAGGTCGTTTAGCAGAAGCTTCCTTGCAGAGAAGAGGGCTGCCAAGCCTTCGGTACGTCTATCGCGCGCTTAACCAAAAGTGCGGGTCGACAGCCCTCATCTTGCCACAAGGAGGAGTCGATTCAATCCATCCGACGCCGCAGGTAAGCCGGGACGTCATAGTCTTCGGCTTTTTCTTTTTCCCACGGGTCCTTTTCCCATCGTTCCTCGCTCAGGGTTTCCACCACCGGCTCAGGTTTTTCCACCTGTTCGTTCAAACGTTGGAAGGTAGGGATTTCCCGGTCGACATTGTCGTCTTCGGTGAGGTCGAGGATTTTCCTGTGTCCGTTCTTAAGGCCGTGCAGCTTGCCGTTGTGGTTGAAGCCGGTCGCGATGACGGTCACCCGCATCTCCTGCTCCATCTGCGGGTCGATCACTGCGCCGAAGATGATGTTTGCATCGCTTCCCGCTGCTTCGGAAATCACGGTTGTGGCATCGTTGACTTCGTGGAGGGTCATGCCCTCGCCGCCGGTCACGTTGACGATTACCCCCAGCGCACCCTGGATGGAGATGTCTTCCAGGAGGGGGCTGGAAATGGCCTGCTGCGCAGCCTCCAGTGCCCGGTGCTCTCCTGAAGACACGCCGGAACCCATCAACGCATCGCCCATTTCCGACATCACCGTGCGGACGTCGGCGAAATCGAGATTGATGAGGCCCGGAATCGCGATGAGGTCCGAGATGCCTTTGGTGGCCTGGAGTAAGACCTCATCCGCGATCTGAAACGCGGCGTTGAGCGGCGTATCTTTGGGGACCACCGAAAGCAGCCGCTGGTTGGGGATGACGATGAGCGTGTCGACGCGTTCTTTGAGCTCCACGATGCCTTCCTGCGCCCGGCGCATTCGTTTCGGTCCCTCGAACAAAAATGGCTTGGTGACGATCCCGACGGTGAGCGCGCCCAGGTCTTTGGCGATCTCCGCCACCACCGGTGCCGCGCCGGTGCCGGTACCGCCCCCCATCCCTGCGGTCACGAAAATCATGTCGGCGTCGGACAGAGCCTCAAAAACCGACTCGCGGTCTTCCTCGACGGCCTTTCTGCCGATTTCGGGATTCGCGCCGGCACCGAGTCCTTTAGTCAGTGAACGGCCGATCTGGATGCGACTGGTGGCTTTGCACATCTCCAGGGCCTGCAGGTCGGTGTTCACGCTGATGAAATCGACGCCGTTCAATCTGGCTTCGATCATGCGGTTGACGGCATTTCCGCCAGCCCCGCCGACACCCACGACTTTCATCTTGGCAGTGGGGGTCCGGCTTTCGTCAAATGCGAATCGCAAATTCATCATGCTACTCCTTAAGTTGGTCAATTCCTTTCTAATATCGATGAACGCCGTTGTACCACCTCTTCATGGTGTTGACCACCCAGCCGAAGAGGGTTTGTTCGTTGTTGCCCAGCAGGTCTGCGGTATCGAATTTGTTTTTCAAGCCGTAGTGAATGAGTCCCACGCCCGTGGCGTGGATGGGGCTGCGGGCCAGGTCCCGCAAGCCGGTGAAGTTTTCCGGTACGCCCAACTTCACGGGCATGTCGAAAATCTCTTCCGCCAGCTCCACCGTGCCTTTGAGCAGGGACCCGCCCCCGGTCAAAACCACGCCTGCGGTCATGAGATGTACGTAGTTGGACTTCTTGATCTCCCGGTAGGCCAGGCTCAGGATTTCTTCCATCCGCGGCTGAATGATCTCCACCAGGTGTGCTCTCGAGATGCGTCGCGGTGCCCGGCCGCCGACGCCGGGCACTTCGATGTTTGCGTCCCGATCGCCCGAGCAGCGTACGGCGCAGCCGTGCTGCACTTTGATGGCTTCCGCCTGGTCCACCGGAGTCCGCAATCCCAGCGCCAGATCGTTGGTGACGTTTTTTCCGCCGAGCCCGACCACCGCGGTGTGGCGGATGCACCCCTCGAAAAACATCGCGATGTCCGTGGTGCCACCCCCGAGGTCCATCACCACGACGCCCAACTCCTTTTCGTCGTCCCCCAGCACCGCGTAACTGGAGGCCAGGGGCTCCAGAACGAGATCCAGAACCTGGATGCCCGCCCGCTCGATGCTGCGGTAGATGTTCTGTGCCGAGGTGATCGCACCGGTGACGATGTGAACCTCGGCCTCCAACCGGACGCCGCACATGCCCACCGGGTCTTTGATGCCGTGCTGTTCGTCGACGATGAACTCCTGGGGCAGGATGTGCAGAATCTCCCGGTCGATGGGCAGAGCCACGGCCTTGGCCGCGTCGATGACCCGGCGAACGTCGGCCTGTGCGATTTCGTTGTCAGGACTGGCCACGGCCACCACCCCGCGACCGTTGATGCTGCGAATGTGGTCTCCGGCGATCCCGGCGTAAGCTTCTTTGACTTCTACCCCGGCCATCTGCTCGGCCT
>CAYQOI010000450.1:0-3529 GCA_964419085.1 uncultured Cytophagia bacterium
GTCCCGGAGACGACAACGTCCGTACTGCCCATCCGCCGGGCCAGGTCCACGTACTGTTCCAGAACCGAGAAGGTACGAGAAATCGCGACCTCGCCCAACGTTTTGGTCCGGTCCACCCCTTCCCCCAACCGGACGATCGTCTCCCGCTCCGCAAGCGGCAGGATTTCACCCTCTGGGCTGACGTCCGCCACCAGAAGCAGAGCGGTGTTCGTGCCCACATCGATTGCGGCCAGACGTCGCTTGCTCATCTTTCCTCCTTTTTTTTCAGCACCAGCGCGGCCCACTCGCCCTGCTCCACTCTTTTTGAAATCCGCAGCCTAGAAGCGGTGCCGACCGCGCCTTCGACCCGGTGCAATTCTTCCACCAGAATGCCGGAAAGCATCAGCAAGCCGTTTTGTACCAAAAGTTCGCCCAGCCGGTCAAGCAGCCGCAGAATCGTGCGCTTGTCCAGGTTCGCCAGAATCAGGTCGAAGCGTGCGTCGGGAGACAACGCATCCAATTCGCCTGCGAAAACATGAACGCGAGGGGAGACCCCGTTCTTTTCGACGTTCTCCTGCGCGGCCTCAGCGGCCACCTCGTCTTTGTCCAACGCCACGGCACGCTTTGCGCCCAGCCGGACAGCCGCTATCGCGAGAATGCCGGTGCCCGTGCCCACGTCGAGAACGGCCTCACCCCCGCGCACATAGGCTTCCAGCAGGCGCAGCATGAGCTGCGTCGTTTCGTGGGCGCCGGTGCCAAAAGCCTGTTTGGGGTCTACCTCGATGACGAGCACATCTTGCCGCGCCTGCAGCGGCACCCAGGAGGGCTTCACCGCCAGCTTCGGGCTCACCCAGACGGGTTTGAAATGCTTACGCCACTCTGCGTTCCAGTCCCGTGCTTCAACGCGTTCCACAGCCAGAATGCGACTGCGGCCCAATCCAAGAGCTGGCAGTCGAGTCAAATAGGCGGCGACTTCCCGCCTCACATCCGGGACTGAACGAGCCTCCGGGAAATAAGCGACCAGCTCGCTTTCGCGTTCCTCACAACCGCAGCAGCCCAGCTCAAACAAGAAATTCGCCACCGCTTCGCGGTTGTGCGGGTCCACTTTCACCCGCAGCTTGAGCCAGGATGTAGCCTGTGCGGACATCGCTATTTCTGGTAAAGGAGACTCAGAATGAGCTGACCGACCTGGGCAAGACTCTCCGGGCTGCATTTGTCCGGCGTGTCCGCGGTGGTGTGCCAGTACTCGTAGGTAAAATCGATGAGATCGATGCAGGGGATGCCGGCATTCAAGAGAGGAAGATGATCGTCGGTCACCTCATAAGCCGGTGTGGGAATGAATGCCGGGAGTCCCAGCGTCTGGGCGCGATTCCAGACCTGCTCGACAATTTCCGGGGCGTAGTTCAGCGAATTCTCTTCCTGGTAGATCTGCAGGTCTTTATCACCGACCATGTCCAGCAGAAGCCCGAACTCCGGCCGATAACGAAAATCTTTGTTTCTGGCAAAATATTGTGCACCCAGCGCGTAAGAATCCGACTGCCCTGAAACGCCGCTATCCTCCCCATCGAAAAAGACGATGTCGACGCCGTACTCCGGCTCGTTAAGCTGAAGATTGCGAGCCACTTCCAGCAACACCGCCACCCCCGACGCGCCGTCATTGGCGCCGGGGACCGGCTGCGTTCGTTTGGCGACATCCGGGTCCTGGTCCGCGACAGGCCTGGAATCCCAGTGCGCGCACAGCAGGACGCGTTTTCCCTTCTCAAGGCCGAAACTGGCGATGATGTTCGTCATGGTGGCGGAAGTCCCCAACGCCGGAAGCGCGTTCAAAAAGGGCTGCCGAGTGACGACGGCACCGAACTTCTGCAACTCCGCGGTCAGGAAATCGAGGCAGGCGCGGTGCGCATCTGTGCCCGGCACCCGGGCCCCAAACTCACACTGTTTCACCAAATACTGGTAGGCATGCTCAGCGTCGAAGGAGGGGACACGGGAGTCGGAGCTCAATCCGCACGACCAAAAGGTCCCAAGAATTGCGGCAACGAGCGCGAGGCGAACCAGGCCTTTTGTCAAGTTCCTCCTCCTCGAAATTCCGACACAATCAGTTTCCTCGGATGGAAATGTTGATATCGATGCCAAATTCCTGAATGGATGTCTTTCCCACCCTCTTGCTGTTGGTGGTACCGAATTCGATGAACGCGCCCCCGCGCACCCGGTTGCTGAACGAGTAGGTCAAGCGGGGTGAAAACGAGACGCGTGTGGTGCGATCCTGCTCCTCGAACTTTTCTTCGCCACTGAGCTGCGTCCGACGCTGTTCTACCACATCCTTGCTGGCGGTAAAGGTGAATGAGAAATCGATGGAGTTCTTCAGTTCCGCTTTGTTAAACGGCCAGAAGGGGATTCGGAAGCCGGAACGCTTGGAATAGTTTGCGGTAATCGAAAGGTCGCTTTTGGTCGTCCGCCGCGCGCCGATCCCCACATTGAGGCTTCGACTCAGACTTTGCGAGCGATTGACCTGAACGCTGCCGGTAAACCCATTCTTGAAATTGAGGTCCAACTTGCCCAGCGGCCGAAAATTGGTGATGAAGTTCACCTGAATTTCGTTGTCCGGCGTGCCGTTCCAGGTGACGTCTTTCTGTCCGTTGAAGCTGTGGCTGAAGGAAACGCTGTTGAACAATTTGCTGAACATGGGCAGCTTTTGCAGGCCGGTGACGCGCACATTCCACTCCGGGAACGGCATGTCGAATTTGCCCAGCCGCAACCAGGTGTTGGAAGAACTCCCAGTGATGGTGGTGGTTTCGCTGCGTTGGTCGCTGTGCTGAAATCTCAGCCCGATATCCACCGCGCGACCCAACGCCACCCCGGACCCCACGTTGTAGGTTTTGCTGTCGGTAAAACTGATGTCGTTGGAGGCCAGATCCGGCACCGTGCCCACCCCGGTGGTGTCGGAAAGGCCGAATTGGAACGCCAGACTCGGTTTGCCTGCGTCCAAGCCCAGGTGCGTGATATTGCGCCGCTCCGTGTAGTTGAAATTGATATCCTTAAACGAAGAGAAAAACGTCCTGATGGCCTTGATGGGATTGACGGAAATCCCGCCACGCTTGTCCTTTTTCTTTTGAAACAAAGAGAGTTTGTTCACCCCTCCCTTCTCGTCCGGCTCCTGACCCGGCCTCCGGCTGCCACGGCGGCGGCGCCCCGGCGTACTTTTTTTCTTTTTGTCGCCAAACAGCGACGCGACCAGTTTTTTCCACTGAAACACAAAATCGGCCGAGCGCGTGCTGGTAACCCGTGCGCTGCGCCCTGTGGTCTTCTGCTGGATGTTGTTGTTAAACGTGTAGTTGGAGGCGTAGGTGAAGGTATTGTTGAGCCAGGTGAAAACCCGCGGGTTGTACCGGGCCGTAAACGTCTGTACGATGTTGATGTCTTCGAAATTGCCTTTGAAGAAATCGGCAAACTTCTTGTCCTTCATGTCCGCCCGGTTGGTCCGGCTGAAGTCGAGGTTCAGGCTTTCGAACAGCTTCATGTTGGTCCGCACGCTGCGGTCGAAGGTGAACGC
>CAYQOI010000451.1:0-3480 GCA_964419085.1 uncultured Cytophagia bacterium
GGTGGACACTGCGTTGATGGAGGAAATCAGACGCTATTTTCAGATTCTCGCAACCCTACACACCACCCGTGCGGACAGCGGCGAAAGCGGCGTGTGCTTCGCCCTGCTGACGCGTACACTACAAGAACGCCTGGACGACCACCTGGACCGCATTTTTCGTCTGTTGGGTCTGCGCTACCCCGCACGAGATATTTACAACGCGTTCGCGGCCACAAATAGTCGAGACCGCTCCATCCGCGCCAACGCAGTGGAGTTTCTGGACAACATCCTGGCCAAAGAGCTCAAGAAGGTGCTCATTCCCATTGTCGAAGAATTGCCCCCGGAGGAGGTTTTGCAGCAGGCAAACGGTGTGCTGGATTTACCCTTTACCAACCGCAAAGAGGCCCTGCAGTCTTTGTTGGAACGAAACGATCCGTGGCTCCGGGCTTGCACACTCTATGAAATCGGCCGCTGCGGCCTGGTAGATGATTTCCGCCACGTCATGCACGCTGCCGCCCAGGACCAGAATGCAGTGGTAAGAGAGACCGCAGAGTTTGTGCTGAAAAAATTTGCACCACCCACTCGGGAAGCAAAGGACAGGTAGTTTATGGAAATATACACGGTCATCGAGAAGGTTATTTTTCTACAGGACATCGATGTTTTCAAAGAAGTTCGGGTCGAAGACCTGGCACACCTCGCGGCCATCGCCGAGGAAGTCTCGTACCTTCCCGGCACCCATCTCTACGAGGTGAACGATTCGCCCGATGCCCTCTATCTGGTCATAAACGGAAAGGTCAGGTTGCATCGTGAAGGTCAGGAAATCAATGTTGTCGGCGCGGGAGAGGCCCTCGGCACGTGGGCGCTGTTCGACAACCAGCCGCGCGTGGCCACCGCGACCGCTCTGGAACCCACCGACGTCCTCCGGATCGACCGGGATGATTTCTACGACCTTCTCTCCGACCACGTCCGTATTGCCGAAGCGGTGTTGCGCTCCCTGGCGCGACGGCTGCGCGCACTGGTGGAACGCATCAATTGAACAAAAAAGATTGAATTTGGAATAGGAAACGGGTATATTGCCACTGAATGGTTGCACCAGGAAAAGCAGGAGCATTGATGTCTGACAACTCTGAAAAAAACTCCAAAGAACGCATTCTCATTCTCGACGACGAAGATATCGTCTTGACCAGCCTGCGTTCCTTTCTCGAGCTGGAAACCAACTACGACGTGGTTACCTTCACCTCTCCCACCGAAGCGCTGGACTACATCAAGGAGCACCATGTGGACCTGGTCATCTCCGACTATTTGATGCCGGAAATGGACGGCATCTCTTTCCTGGCCGAAGTCAAAAACATCGACCCGCAGGCCACGCGCATCATTCTCACCGGCTATGCCGACAAAGAGAACGCGATCAAGGCCATCAACGATGTGGGGCTGTTCCAGTACATCGAAAAACCGTGGGACAACAACGATTTGAAGATCGTCATCCGTAACGGCCTGGAAAAGCAAAAGCTGGTGCGCGAACTGGAAAAGAAAATCGGCGAGATTCAAAAGGCGTACAGCGACCTTCAGGGTCTGCACAAAGAGATTCTAAAAGCGTTCGCTTAGTCCACCGCGGCTTGGTGGAGTACACATATTCACGTCAACCACCACACAATGGAAAACCAGCCAAACATCACCTATGCACAACTGATCACCCTTTACGAAGTCAGCCGCAAGATCAATTCGCAGCTCCATTTGCAAAATGTGCTGGACGAAATCATGGATCTGGCGGTCGAGCTGTTGAAGGCCGAAAAGGGCCTCATCCTCCTCAAGGAAGACCAGAGCCAGGAGTTGAAATGCCGGGTGGCCCGTTCCATGGACAAACGCAGCATTCAAGAGGTGGTGGCGTTGAGCCGCTCCATCATCAAGAAGGTGGAACGGGAGGGCAAACCCGTCCTCCTGCAGAATGTCCCCGACACCGGAGGCGCGCCTGCGACCACCAGCCTCACCCGGTACAAGATCAAGTCGGTGGTGTGCGTCCCGCTCCGGAGCAGGGCGAAGCTCATGGGAACCATCTACCTGGACACCACCCAGTCCGAACACTTCTTCAAACCCGAGGACCTGGTGTTCCTGGAGGGCTTCGCCAACCTCGCGGCCATCGCCATCGAAAACGCCCAAAGCTACGAAGAAATCGAAAAACTCAACGCCGGTCTCGAAAAACAGGTTGCGGAGCGCACCAAAGAATTGCGCCAAAAACACGAAGCCCTACAAAAGGCCTACCAGGAGCTGAAGGAAACCCAGCTCCAGCTCATCCGTTCGGAAAAAATGGCCTCGCTGGGGCAGCTGGTTGCGGGCGTCGCGCATGAGATCAACACGCCTCTTGCCTCAGTAACCAGCAACACCGACACGTTCCTGCGAAACTTCCGGAAAATGCGCGACAGGCTGAAACATCCGGACCAAACCCTGGAGGATGTCCTCAACACCACCGATGTGCTGTGCAACCTGGCGCAGATCAATCAGGTCGCGTGCGAACGCATGACCCAAATCGTCAAGACGCTCCGTAATTTTGCCCGACTCGACGAGGAGGATTTCAAATCCGTCGATCTCCACGAAGGCATCGACAACACCCTCTCCCTCATCGCGCACCTGAGCCGGGGCCGAATCGAAATCATCAAAGAATACGGCGATCTTCCCCGCCTGCAGTGCTACGCCGGTCAACTCAATCAGGTGTTCATGAACATCCTGGTCAACGCGTGCCAGGCCATCGCGGGAAAAGGCAAGATCACCATCAAGACCTGGTACCAGGATGAGGAAATACACCTCCGTTTCAGTGACACGGGCGTGGGCATTCCGCCGGAAAATATCCACAGGATTTTCGACCCGGGTTTCACCACCAAGGGCGTGGGCGTGGGAACGGGACTGGGTCTATCGATTTCCTACAAGATCATCGAAGAGCACGGCGGCCGCATCGAGGTTGAGAGTGAGGTCGGCAAAGGCAGCACCTTCACGCTGCATCTGCCTCTACAGCATAAACGGCACCCAGCAAAGCACAGCCGTCGTTCTTAATCTGATTATTCACAAAACGCTGGCTTGGACTCAACGTTTTGAAAATTATGAACGCACGCTGTCATTCCGGTTTTTTCGCAATTCCGCTTTCGTTGAATACCGGAATCTTTGTTCAGGCACCGGTTTGTGCCACGAGATTCCGGCATCCGCCAACTGGCGGAGCCGGAATGACACAAAATGAGACCACCGCAGTAGGTTGTGAATCATTCAGATTCATTGGTGTCCGGTTAAAAAAGCAAGACAGTGTCCGCAAGTGTCTAAAAACCAGGGCCGATTACACCCGGAATTTCAACCGTGACTTGGTTTTGGACGCGAGCCGTAACATCTCCCTTAGGGGCTTGTCCAAAAAGCCCCCATTAACCTGGTCCGAAGGCGTCCCCGCCGAGGATATCCGAGCAAGAAATCCGTTCAAGCGTGCTCGGCGAGACGCCGTCGCGCGAGTGTTTTTGGACTGCC
>CAYQOI010000452.1:0-3478 GCA_964419085.1 uncultured Cytophagia bacterium
TCCGCCCTGTCGAGAGGTTCTACCCCTCACATTCAGAATGATCGCCCCGCCGATCAAGATCAACGCGATACTGATCCACTGCGCCATGGTCAATCCCCACAGCACTTTGGGGGTGTTGCGGTAGAATTCCGTGAAGATGCGGCCCGCTCCCAACAAGATCAAGTACAAACTAAACTTGAATCCGGTGGGCATTTCGCGCTTGCGGATTTTCCACAAGAAGGTAAAGATGCCCAACAGAATCAGCATGTCGTAGATGGGTGTCGGGTGGACCCGCTGGCTGGTGGGGATGATGCCCCGGGGAAACGACATGGCCCACGGCACATCTGCGGGGGGGCCGTAATCGCCGTCGCCGGAAAGCAAGCATCCCATTCGTCCGAAAGCCTGGCCCAGCGCGAGCAGAGGAGCCATGAGGTCGCAGATCAGCGGGATCGAGACGTTATTTTTGTGGATGTACCATGTGGCCGCGATGAAGCCGCCGAACAGCCCGCCGTACCAGACCAGGCCGGCCCCGGTGAAAATATAGTCCGCAGGGTGTTGCAGAAAGAGGTGCCAGCGCTCGATGATGTAGTAGATACGCGCACCCAGAAACCCCCCGATCATCGCCGCGATTGCGATGCCGTTGGCCAGGTCCGGATTCAGCCCCTTGCGCGCCACCTCCTTGCGCAAAAGCAGGGTGGGCACCAAAAAGGCCAGCATGGCCATGACCCCGAAACTGTTGATGGTCAAAGGCCCGATTTTGAAAAGCTGTGGTATCATTCCTCATCCTTAAAATAAAAACTCTCGGTTCTGTTCGATTCAAATGTAAGCAAATCTGACCGAGAATTCAAACAATTCCTAAAAAGTTTGCCCGGACACAAATTACAACATCTTTCCGCGACCGGCTATTCTGAAAACCCGCTCCACCTGCTCGCCGCGAATGCCGTACATCTCATCGAACATGTTGACCACGACACACGCGTGATTGGGGATGATGCGGACCTTTTCGCCGATGCTGAAGTCTGCGGCACTTTCGATAACACCGTGCTCTTCCGAAAGCCGGGTGATTTGCACCGCCTTACCTAAAACCAGCCCGTACCCTCCCGGGTTCCCGGCTCTTCCCCGGGGGTCGGAAGTCAGCGCTTTCTTGCCCGCGTCCAGGATGGCGCGGTGTGGCGCAGGCGTGCTGGTCACGGTGGCCAAAACGGAAAGGGCGCAATCTTCCAACGTGCACGCAAACAGGTCAACCTGGGTGAGATCGTAGAAAACGTAGGTTCCGGGCCGAATCTCGGTGACGCCATCCACGCGGCCGCAGAATCTCGCGGTCGGCGTGGACCCCACACTCACCACTTCCACCGGGAAGCCGTGCCTGCGCAGGAGTTCGGCGGTTTGTACCATGAGCCGGCCTTCGCTTTCGCCGACCCGCTGGATTTCGGCTTCACTGCTCTGGTGGTAAGCGTGGCCGCCGTGGGTAAGCAGGCCCCGCAGATTGAGCCGCTTGCAACGGCGTATCTCGCGTGCCAGGTGCAGGGCCGGCTCACCGGGCAGAACGCCCGCTCGGTCCTGCCCGCAGTTGATCTCGATGAGCACATCCACGCTGACCGCAGCCTGCTCCAACGCCGCGTTCAGGCTGCCGGCCCCCGCGGCGCTATCCACGGCAACGCAGAGCCTGACGCGCCGGGTGAGGTCGATGAGGCGGGTAAATTTCTTTTCGCCGATAATTTCGTTGGCCACAAGAATGTCATCGAGGCCGGCCTCGGCCATGACCTCCGCTTCGCCAAGCTTGGCGCAGGTTACGCCCTTGGCCCCCGCGGCGAGCTGCATTTTGGCGATGTCCGGCGATTTGTGTGTTTTGGTGTGAGGGCGCAGGGGAATGCCCTGCTGACGGGCGAATGCGGCCATACGCGCGATATTGTTTTCCAACCGGTCGAGGTCGACCAGAAGAGCCGGTGTGTCGAGTTCAGCGTACCTCACGGGCGACGCCTAGAGAGTGGGAAAACACGTCTCGTCTGCTTACGTTTATGAGTCCTGAAAAGGAAACGCAAAAGACGCAGGGTTGCGTACGTCGGGTGGGGTCCATGTTGCCACCGCGTCGGATTGGTGCTCGGAATGCTCGAGGAGCGGTTATAACTTGGCGAAAATCTCTTCGTGCTCGGGGAACCGACCGAGTTCTTTTTTGGAGAAAATCAGCTTCCCGTCCTTTTTCACCTCAAACACGCCACCCTTGCTCTCGATGAGCTCCACCTGGATGTCCGGGTACCGTTGCTCTAATTCCGCCTTCAAACTGGAGGCCTTGGGATAGTAGTTTCAGACGACGCAGTATTCGATGGACACGTGCATGGTGGTTTCCTTATTCAAAATCGTTCTAACACAGATGAATTCGATGGATAAATATAGCCATCTGTAGGTCAAAAAGCAAAAGAAAAGTGCAGTACCTGCCATCGCCTCACTGTGCCGCGTCGCAGCGCTCTCACCGTAGCTGCCGACAGATATCTCCAAAGAAATCGATTGCTTTTTGAAAAGGATTAATCTACATTTTTATATTCTTGTCGCAGAATTTTAATTGTTTGGACAAAACTTGAGATTACCGCTGTTTACACTTAGAGCATAGCGCCATGTCCTCTTCTCCCTGGGAAGCCGCGGCTGCGGACGACCGTCGGCTCTGGGAAAACCTCAGACAAGGGGACAGCAGGGCTTTGGAGCAACTTTTCCAAACCCACTACACCGCTCTGTTCGATTACGGCCTGAAACTGGCCGGCCAGTCTGAACTGGTCAAAGACGCCATACAGGACCTGTTTATCTATCTGTGGGAGAAGCGCACGACACTCGCGAACGCGACTTCCGTGCGCGCCTATCTGCTGATCTCCTTTCGGCGAAGGCTCTTGTCGGCCATCGACCGGCAGCGCGAACAGCGGCAGGCGTTGCACGAGATCGCCCAGGAACGTCCTGACAACGCCTTCTCAGCCGAGGACAGCCTGATCTTCGCCGAGGTCAAAGAGAGCCAGAAACAGGCCCTCAAGAAGGCGTTTGAGACCATTCCCGCGCGGATGCGGGAGGCCCTCTATCTGAAAACCTACACCTGCCTCTCTTATGCCGAAATCGCCCAGGTGATGGATGTGAGGCCGCAGGTTGCGCGCAACTATGTTTCAGAAGCCTTCCGGCGCCTGCGCGACCTCCTGGCCGAAGATCAGTTCAACCGCTGACCAACGTCAAGCACCTAGCCTGCATAAATCATGAATTGTTTTCATTCATGAGTGTCCGGTTGAGTTTTGAGAATGAGCGTTTGCTGATGACACCCCTCTTTAATGGGGCTGTCCAAAAACACTCGCGCGACGGCGTCTCGCCGAGCACGCTTGAACGGATTCCTCACTCGGATATCCTCGGCGGGGACGCCTTCGGACCAGGTTGATGGGGGTTTTCGGACACGGGGCTGTCCAAAAAGTCGGACTTTTCTGTCATTCCTGCGAAGGCAGGAATCTCTAACATGCTGATTTTAATAGAC
>CAYQOI010000453.1:0-3457 GCA_964419085.1 uncultured Cytophagia bacterium
GTATTGAGGACCATATGGAAAGAGTTTCCCCCCAGATTCGTTCAATCTTGGTCGATCAGCGACATGGGGAACTGGTCGCATCGGGCCGCTTCCTGACTGCCGTCAACGAGCAGATAGAGGTAGTTTGGCGATATTGCCAAGGCCCGGTAAGTATGGTCAGGCAAGAAAATGCGCTGGACGAATCTTCCTTCCTTGTCAAAGGAGAGAATAACGTTTTGTCCGCCCTCTCTCTCTGTTCTACTTAACAGGTAAAGATTGCCCGCATCGTCCGTGGCGATGTCATGACACGTTGTTGATAGCTCTAAACTGTGATGTCCGGCATGGCCGCCTTCGGTGAATGTATGAAGGAGCTTATAGAGGGGTAGATAATGAATCACGGAGACCAGCATCCTGTCACTCCTGAACCGCTTGATGAGTGGCCGATACTCGAAAGCAAAAAGTATCTCACCAGCACGATTAGTGGTAATCCTTGCGGAATTGTTCACAACACGTTCTATCCAATTTTTAGATGCAAGATATTGTTCTTGCTTATTGAAAGAGCGAACAGTGCCTGTCGAATCTATCTGGTGAAGGTAGTATTCGCTGTAACGTGTGAGCACGTAAGTGAAATCTCTGTGTGAATCCCGGGCTAGGTCCATTATTTGGCCCGGCAGTTCCAGCGCGAGTGTTTCGGTACCGCCGTCATGCCGAAAGATTTGTAACCTGTGATTTGTAAATTCCGCCGTGAATATATCTCCGTTTTCATCGATGTGAATATTGTAAGAAGACAAAAGCTCGCCGGGTCCCTTTCCTTTTTTCCCATAAGTCCGCACTAGATGTCCATCCTTGTTGTAAACGAGAATCTGATTGAGATTGTTGTCTATAATGGCGACGTCGTCTACCTTATTGACAGAAATATCCATCGGCCACACGAGGCCTCGAGTATGCTTATCGAACATGCCAAAAGAGTTCCTTCTGTCCTTCAAGGCTAAATGGATATCCTGAAGAATCGGGGTGGCGGGATTGGAGACGGTTTTAACGTTTCCTTCAAGTGTGAACTTGCCCTGCCATCTGTCGGATTCTGGTCCTGCCCCACTGCAGCGGAAAAAACTAAGCAGGATTATTAGGAACGCGTATCGGCCTTTCATGAAATGGCTATTTGGCTATTGGTTAGGTAAGCCCTGGGAGTTTTTGAGTACCTTTTGTGGACATCACAGGTATCAAAGTGTCCCCCGTTCTTGTTGCGGGCGACACTTGGTCCTATCTAGTTGAGATAGATCCTTGGTCTATGTTCCCCTCGCGCCAGTCCGAATTTGATCCGAGAATCTCCGGTAAACCAGATGGTGGTGCATCAGCAAATGGATATGCCTTGGGGGTCGTTCTATCAATATAGACAAAAAAACAGCAGATTTTTTCTCAAAGTTTCAAAGAAAATTTTGGGGAATCTCGTTTTCAAAGGTTTTCGGCCGGCCCCCAGCGCCCTTTTTGCTTGCACGAAACCGTATTTTTTTGCATCTTGTGAAAAAGAATCTTCCCCAACAGGCTTTTTTCGCGGATGCAAAAACGACGCAGCAGGCGTTTCCCTGCATGGCTCTTTCTGCTCCTCCTTCTGGTGGCGTGCTCGGCCTCCAAGAAGGCGTTAAAGCAGGCAAAGGAATACGAAGAAGCCGGGTTGTACGTGGAGGCTGCGGAGGCCGACCTCAAAGCGCTGCACGACAACCCGAAGTTCAAAGACGCGTTGGTCCACCTGAAAGAGGTGGCCCCCAGGGCCTACGACGAGCTCCTCCGCCGCGCCGCGCAGCTCGAGAAGGCTGAGAATTGGGATGAGGCGGTCGCGGAGTACGAGCACCTGGATGCGCTGCTGCGCCGCATCCATAAACACGGCGTGGTGTTCGAGACGGTCAACATCTCGGCGCATTTGCAGCACGCCCGCGAAAAGGCTGCAGCCCACCACTTTTCTGCCGCGGAATCGTTTTACGCAAACCATCGCTGGCAAAAGGCGGCGTTCGCCTACCTCAAGGCCCACAACTATGTGGAAAACTACAACAACGCCCTTCAAAAAGCCATCGAGGCCTTTTTCCGCGGCGGCGACCAACTGGTGCAGGAACACGCTTACGGGAAAGCGGTGAAGACCTACCAGCGCGTGCTGGAGGTCGCGCCCGGACATCCCGAGGCCGTAAGAAAAATCGCCGGCGCCCACTACGCATGGGGCCGGCAGCTTTACGAGGAGGGCCGTTTCCGCGAAGCGCTGGAGCAATTCGAAAACACTGCGGAGATCTCACCGGAGTTCCAAGACGTACAACGCTGGCTGGATAAGACCTACGAGAGGGCTGTGCAGTACGTCGGGGTCTTTCCTTTTCGCAATCAAACGCATGCGGTGGTGGACGGTTATTTCATCGCAAGCGAGATCCTCAGTCGTCTGGAAGCCGTGGATCTCAAATTCGCCGAGTTTCTGCCCTACGCGGACATGGTGGCGCTGGTGAGCCAATTGCGCCGCCGCCATCCGGGACGCCCGCCGCGCACGTCTGATATCCTGCAACTCGCAAGCGAAGAAGGCCTGACTTCGGTGGTCTGGGGGAGCGTGCGAGAGCTCAAAGTGTCCGACTCGCCGGAACGCTTTCGGGAATATGAAGACCAGCGGACCGTGGTGGTGAAAGATTCTGCCGGAAACGACGTGGAGCAGAGCGAGCCCATCTTTTACCGCGAATATGTGAAAGTCAGGCGCGTCAAGGTGCGCATGGAGTACGTCATCCTGGATGTCGCGTCCGGCCGAGAATTGGACCGGCAACGGTACACGGAGGAGCTTCAGGATGAGGCCCGCTGGATCGCGTACCAGGGCAGCATCAACGACCTGCCCAGGGCCAAACGCCGCTACCTGGATGCCCCGCGCGAGCCGCGGCCGGCAAACGTGCTGGTGGAGGAACTCCTGGCCAAACTCAGCGGAAAGATCGCCCGCCAGATCATCAAGTTCTATCGTTGAGGCTCATTCCTCACTCGGCCCGCGCCCCGGGCCACTCGCTGACCCCTCATTCGGGACAAAAACGCTGCACCCAGTCGAGGGTGCTCAGAATCTCGTCGTGATCCGGTAAATGGGCAGGCGTCATCCCATCCCAGCGCCTGATGACCTCACCGTAGCGGTCCAAAACGAACACCGCCGGGTGCTTCCGGCCGCGGGCCTCGGCTCCGAGATATGCGCGAAAGACGGCACCGGAACGGTCGTGCAGCACCGGAAACGGCGCGGTGCAGGCCCCGGCCGCGGCGGCAAGCTTTTCCCTGTCGCCGCGGCAGATGAAGAGAATCTCCGCGGCTTCTTCACGATACGCTCTCGCTTCACTGGAAAAGGCTTGCCCCAGATCGCAGAGCGTCTTCGGCTCAGCTACGAAGACGAGTACGAGATTTTTGCGCTGTCGAAAGTCCCAGAGGTCTACCGAGGCGCCTCGGAGCGTGTCTAGCTTGAAATGCGGCGCGAGCTCACCGG
>CAYQOI010000454.1:0-3449 GCA_964419085.1 uncultured Cytophagia bacterium
CCCCACTTACCTGGGCGGGAGTTGCGCGAGTGGCAGGCTTCGGCGAAGGCGGGCACGGATTTAGGAGTTCTGTGAAACCTACGAATGGAAATCAAAGGAGGAAACGGTATGAAAATCATCGTTCCCATCAAACAGGTTCCGGATTTGGTGGAGGAGCTGGAAGTCGATGATTCGGGTAAAGACCTGAATCGAGAGTGGCTCAAATACAAGATCAACGAATTCGATGACCACGCGCTGGAGGAGGCGCTGCAGCTCAAAGAAGAAGTGGGGGGAGAGGTGACCGCCATCGCGGTGGAGAGCGAGGGCATCGACAAGACCCTGTTCACTGCGGCAGCCAAAGGCGCGGACAAAGTGGTGAAGGTGACCGGCGATTTTGGGCCAGGCGTGGCGAGTCACATCTCGGCCCGGGCCCTGGCCAACGTCATCCAGAACATGGAGTACGACCTGATCCTCACCGGCGTGCAGGCGGCAGACGATCGCGACGGGCAGGTGGGCGTCCTTCTGGCGCACTACCTCGGTTTGCCGCACGTCAGCGTGGTCACCGGAGTAGCCGTGCAAGACGGCAAGGCCGTAGTGCACAAAGAGTACGCGGGCGGCGTCATGGGCGAATTCGAGGTGGACCTGCCCGCGGTGCTGGGCGTTCAGGCGGCACGGGAGACCCCGCGCTACGCGCCGGTGAGCCGGGTGCGCCAGGCCATGCGTTCTACCACACTGGAGGAGGTGCCCGCGGGAGACGTGGGAGTGCAGGTGGGGTCGGTGGTGCGTAAGATGTCCAAGCCGGAGCGGGGAGCCGGAGCGGAGATGCTGGACGGTTCACCCGAGGAGATCGCGGACAAAATCGTGAACATCATTCGAGAGAGAGGGATCAAGGCATGAGTCAGGATATTTTCGTCGTCGCAGAACAACTGAAGGGCCAACTCGAGGACGTGACCTTCGAGCTTCTGGGGAAGGGACGGGAGTTGGCCGACGCGCTCGGGGGGCAACTGGCTGTCGTCCTACTGGGTAACGGTGTCAAAGGGCTGGGCAACCAGATGGGCATCGCGGACCGCGTCATCTACGGCGAGCACGAGTCGCTTGCCGATTTCAATCCGGAGAGTTACGGCCGGGCGCTGGCCGAGATCGTGAAAAGCCGGGCGCCTCGCCTGGTGCTGGTGCCCAACACCTCCATGGGCATGGACCTGGCGGCCGGGCTTTCCGTGGACGCAGAGTTGCCGCTGGTCGCGTACGCCACAGATATTCGGTTGCAGGACGGCAAAGTCGCGGTGACCAGCCAACTTTATGGAGGCAAGATGAACGTGGAATCGGAGATCGAAGGCGAAGCAGCCGTCGTGAGCGTGATCGCCGGGTCGCTGCCTGCAGACGCCGGGAAACGGGAGGGTGCGCCTGAAGTCGAGGAGGTTTCGGTAGCCGATGCCATCGGGGAGGCACGGGTGCGTTTCAAACAGCTCATCGAACCGGAGGCCGGCGACGTCGACATCACGCAGCAGGAGATTCTGGTGAGCGTGGGCCGGGGAATTCAGAGTGAGGACAACATCCCCATGGTGCAGGAGCTCGCCGACGCGCTGGGCGGTGCGCTTTCTTCTTCACGACCCATCGTGGACAACAAGTGGCTGCCCAAAACCCGGCAGGTGGGCAAATCCGGCGTGAAGGTGAAGCCCAAGCTCTATCTCGCGGTGGGCATCAGCGGCGCGCCGGAGCATATCGAAGGCATGAAAGACGCGGAGCTCATCGTGGCCATCAACACCGACGAAAATGCGCCGATTTTCGATTACGCGCATTACGGCGTGACCGCAGACCTTTTCGACGTCGTCCCCGCGTTGACGGAAAAACTCAAGAGTTAACCGCAGGCGACAGCCGGGGCAGTTGGCGGAGGCGGAAGGCGGAAGGTGGTCTGTGACCGGGTTCGTCTCCCGCCTCTTTTAATTTGAAGGGAGGAGAAAAGATGCCTGAATCTGTGCCAACGAGAGAGATTTTTCGCAATTTCCCCCTTTTAGTGCAGTTGCTGTTCTACCTGATCAGCTTTGCTTCGATGGGGGTGTTTTTCTACGGGTTTTTTCTACGGGTCAAAAAGTACCGCCGCGGCAAGCCCGCTGGGCGGTTCAACAACCTGGTGCAGCGGTTTATGAAGGCATCCAGGATCATGGCGCAGAACGCCACGGTGTGGAAACGGGACGCGTACGCGGGCTTCGCACACACCCTGATCTTCTGGGGCTTCGTGGTGCTCTTCATCGGCACGGTGATCGTCTTCATAGACCATGATATTCTGCGTTTCCTGGGCGTTCATCTTCTGCAGGGAACTTTCTACCTGGGTTTCTCGGTGGTGTTGGACGTTTTCGGCGTCTTGTTTCTCCTGGGCCTGGTGATGATGATGGTGCGCCGGGGCGCATTTCATCCTCCGCAACTGGACTACGCCCGCGTCGACCTAAAGGAAAATCAGTACGACCGTTCCGGCTACCGGCTGGATGACCGGCTCTTTCTGGGGTTGCTCCTGCTTATCGGGCTGACGGGTTTTCTCATCGAAGGCTTTCGTATCGCCGCGGACCGGCCTCCGTTTGAAGTGTGGTCGCCGGTGGGCTGGTTTCTGGCCGATGTCGCCGACACCCTGGGTTTGGGAACGCGCTTGGTAAACACAGCCCACGCGTACACCTGGTGGGTTCACGCCATTCTGGTGATGCTTTTCATCGCCTACATTCCGTACTCCAAGGCCATGCATATGTTGGTGGATTTCGCCAACTTGATGTTTACCGACGAGAAGGCGGCTCAGCGTTTGCCGCGCATTCCGGAGGAAGCGATGAAAGAAGGGATGGGCTACGCTCGCCTCGAGGACTTCACCTGGAAGGAGCTGCTGGATTTCGATTCGTGCACCAAGTGCGGCCGCTGTCATGTCGCGTGTCCGGCGAGGGCGTCCGGCACCCCGCTCTCTCCCCGCGATCTGATCCTGGACTTGAGGACCTACGCGGATGCCACCGTGGGGATTTCGGAATGGCTGAAGCAGCGTTTCAACGGTGCGTCGAAATGGCCCGGTGGTAAGAAAGACGGCGCGGTGGTCGCCGGGGAGGTCATCAAGAAGGAGACGCTGTGGGCCTGTACTACCTGCATGGCTTGCGTGGAGGCCTGCCCCGTGGGCATCGAGCACCTCACCAGCATCGTGCAGATGCGCCGCCGGCTGGTGGACCAGGGTGTGATGGATGACACGCTCCAGGATGCGCTGATGAATATCGGCGACTACGGCAATTCCTTCGGGCAGCCGGAACGCGCTCGCGGCAAATGGACCCAGGGGCTGGATTTCAAGATCAAGGACGTCCGCAAAGAACCCGCGACCTATCTTTGGTTCGTCGGCGACTACGCTTCCTTCGACCCCAGGCTGCAGGAACTCTCCCGGACCGTGGCGCATGTGCTCAACAAGGTGGGGGTGGACTTCGGCATCCTGTACGACGGCGAAAAGAACT
>CAYQOI010000455.1:0-3437 GCA_964419085.1 uncultured Cytophagia bacterium
ACCGACGACCGCTCGGCAAAAGCTGCAGCGGTCGTCAAAAAAAATCACGTCTTGCTTCTCTTGTGGTGAACTCATTTCAGCCCATGTGGTTGCCGGTAATTTAGCCAGGACTTTTCCGGGATGCAAGACATATTTTTCTTGAAGCGAAATGCCAGGTTGTGTATTTTGCTCCGGTGAAAATTTCAGAAACTCCGTACAAGAGGGAAGGGATGGTCAAAAGCCTGGACGCGATTTTCCGGCCTGCTTCTGTGGCGGTGGTGGGCGCCTCCACGCAAAAGGGGACGCTGGGCCGCGAGATTTTCGATAAACTGCTGGACACCGATTTCAACGGACCCATCTATCCGGTCAACCCCAAGGCAAAATACATTCACTCGGTCAAGGCCTACGCCCGGATTTCGGATGTGCCCGGGCGGGTGGACCTGGCCGTCGTGGTGGTGCGGAAAGAGTTCGTGCTCGATGTCGTCAAGGAGTGCGCAGAGTCCGGTGTGAAAGGCGTGGTGGTGATCACGGCCGGGTTCAAGGAGACAGGTCCGAAAGGGGCGGAGCTGGAACGGGAGATTCTAAAAGTCGTCAAGGAAAACGGCATGCGCATGGTGGGGCCCAATTGTATGGGGCTCATCAACACCGATCCCGAGGTGCGGCTGGATACCACCTTCGCGGCCACCGTGCCCCCGCGGGGAAACGTGGCGCTTGCATCTCAGAGCGGGGCGCTGGGGCAGACGATTCTGGAGCACGCCTACCAGCTCAATCTTGGCATCTCCATGTTCGTGTCGTTGGGCAACAAAGCCGATGTTTCCGGAAACGACCTGCTGGAGTACTGGCGCGAAGACCCCTCGGTGGACGTCATTTTGATGTACCTGGAAAGCTTTGGCAACCCGCGCAAGTTCATTCGCCTGGCCAAGCAGGTGAGCCGGCGCAAGCCCATCATCGTGGTCAAATCGGGGCGCACGCGGTCAGGGGCGCGTGCGGCGACTTCTCACACCGGTGCTTTGGCGGGGATGGACGTCGCATTCGACGCGCTGTTCAGGCAGACCGGCGTCATCAGGGCAGACACCATCAACGAAATGTTCGACTTTGCCATGGGGTTTGCCAATTTGCCCCTGCCGGAAGGACGGCGTGTCGCGATCATCACCAATGCCGGCGGCCCCGGGATCATGGCCGCGGACGCATGCGAGAGTCACGGCCTGGAGGTCGTGGACCTGGAGGAATCCACCCGCCGGAAGCTGCGGGAGGGCCTTGTTCCGGATGCCAGCGTCAACAATCCTGTGGACTTGCTCGCGGGTGCGCAGCCCGATGAATTCCAGTTCGCCCTCCGCCAGGTTCTGGAAGATAAACACGTGGACGCGGTGATCGTCATTTTCGTCGCGCCCATCATCACCGATCCCACTCAGGTGGCGCGCAAGATCTCAGAGGTGGTACAGAAATTCGACAAACCCGTGTTCGGCTGTTTTATGGGTGTCAAAGGCGTCGCCCCGGGCGTTGAGGAGCTCCAACGCCAGCGTGTCCCGGCTTATCCGTTTCCTGAGTCTGCCGCCAGAACCCTCTCGGTGATGGTGCGGTACGCGGATTGGCTGAAGAAAGATGCCGGCCAGGTGCGGCAGTTCAAGGTGGAGGCCCGGCGGGCAGCCGCAATCATCGAGCGCGCGGTGGGCGAGGGGCGGGAACATCTGAGCTTCGATGAGACCGGTGAAGTCCTGCAAGCGTACGGCATCCCTTTTGTGCGCTCGCAGAGATGCGATGATCTGGAACAGGTTCTCGCAGCCGCAAAGGTTGTAGGGTTCCCGTTGGTGCTCAAGGTCGCCTCCGAGCAGGTTCTGCATAAATCCGAGATCGGCGGGGTCAAGTTGGGCCTGAGGTCGGAGGACGAACTGAAGCAGGCCTTTGCAGAGATCATGCGGTCTCTCACGAACAAAAAAATCGACAAAGAGAGCGTCTCCTTTGTGGTGCAGGAGATGGTTCAGGGTGGCCGAGAAGTCATCCTGGGAGTCCATTCGGTGCCGAAACTCGGCTCCCTTTTGATGTTCGGTCTCGGGGGAATTTACGTTGAGGTGCTCCAGGATGTGGCTTTTAGGGTCGCGCCCATTACAGACCTCGATGCGGAGGAGATGATCAGGGAAGTCAAAGGCTACCCCATTTTGAGTGGCATCCGCGGGGAACAACCGGTCTCCCTGGAACTGTTGCAGGAAATCCTCATGCGGCTGTCGCAGTTAGCCGCAGAACAGCCTGCGATCATGGAATTGGACATCAATCCGTTTCTGCTCTTTCCTGATGCTTCGGACTGCCGCGCCGTGGATGCGCGGATCCGCGTGCGGGTCTGAAGGCCTACTCTCCGTGGCCGAAACAAAAGGCCGGGTCACCCGCAGGCACAACCCGGCCGTTCTTTGCCGGCGCTCTAGTCCGAATTATTCACAAACTAAAATTGATATTTAGACTTTTTTGTGGTGTCATTCCGGTTTGAGGTGGCTGGCCAGGCAGATGCCGGGCCGCTTGAATGCCGGAATGACAGGATAATTCATTGTTTCTAAGTAAGCAAAATATGTCTTGCTGGAATTCCATGAACGATCCAGGTTGCGTCATTCTTCGGAGATCACGATTCTTTCCGGTGCGATTCCCAGGTTAACGAGATAGGCTTTGACCGCTTCCGCACGCAATCGGACCAACTTTGCGTGCTGTCCCTGCGCCTTACTGCTCCGCAGGCGTAGCTCCACGACCTCGTCGGGGTTGTCGGTGAGGTAGCGAAACAAGGTGTCCAGCTTTGCCAGGGATTTGTCCAGAAGTTGCGCGCTGTTGGGCGCGAAATAGATGCCGTCTGCAAATCTTCCTGAATCGTTCGCTGCTTTGCTGACCTCGTGGCTTGGCGAACTGCTCTGGTTGGAAGGTTTCGCCAGAGGCCTCGGAAGCCACTGGCGGGGCGGCCCTTGCTCACTCGGCAGCCGGCGGCCGGTTCGAAAGTAGTGCATCAGACCGATGAGGCCGTCCATGAAGCGGTCATTTTTCCCCAGGTTGATCCCGTCCAATTCATCGACCTGTGCGGCGTGGTACCTCCCCATGGTGGTGATAGCCCATTGCCTGCCGGTGAACAGCTCCACTCCGATGCCGACCTGCAGCGCGGTCTCCCAGCCCGCGACCCTGGAACCGTCAGCACGCAAGACCGGCTGCCCCCGACCATCTGTGGTGCTGTAGTGAAACCGGGAGACGCCGATGGAGATGAAGGGTCGGAATTTGTTGTTGGGCAGCAGTGTGAAATTCCCCGTGAGGCTGGAGTTCAGCACGCGAGTCTTGATGGCGTCCAGCCCGCTGGTCATTTCTGCAAGCGTGAAAGCTGAGGAGAGGGCGAAAATCTTGAAGGGCGAGTATTTGAGCATGAAACCCCCGGTCATCGCGGTGCTGGTGTTGGCGATGTCACCCTGGAGCTTGCTTCCACCGACGAGGACACC
>CAYQOI010000456.1:0-3424 GCA_964419085.1 uncultured Cytophagia bacterium
TTCTGTTGGCCCCGCATCGCAAGGGCCGAAAGCGTCCGCCCCGACACGACGGTCGCCACCTGCGCCGCTATCGGCGTCGCTACGTGGTCGAGCGGACCCACGCCTGGCTGCAGGCCTTTCGGCGACTGGTCGTGCGCTATGAATGGTACAGCTTCCTCTATCACGGATTCGTCTCGCTGGCCTGCTTAATCCTCGTCGCCAGAACGTTGTGAAACTGCTTCTAGCGAAAGCTTGCGTCCGGGTGCATCGGGCAGCGTGCGGTCCATCTCGCGCAGCAACGCAGGCAGACCAGCATGCCGCCACGCACCGGATCATTCCCAGTCTTGCGGACGGGCCACGAGGCCTCGTCGTTCCGTCGCCGCTTTTGAAAGTACACCTCGCCCGACCGGGCGATCGACCACGTCCCTTGCAGGAAGTCTTCCGACTCGCCTCGCCAGGCCCATTCAGGGCGTGCCACCCAACCGCAAACGTATTCCGTTGCGGTGCATCGCTTTGTCAGGTGACGTTGCCGCTCTTGTGGCACGCTCCGTTGTCGTGCCACGGTCTCACGACCGTGCCACCGGCAGACTTCACGTATTACCCCCGGCGAGCCTCCACGTTCGTTCACGGGATGCGCGAAGCAGCACCTCATGAAAAAAGTCCAGTTGCAGCGGGAATTCGCCCAGAATCGCTCAACAAACCAGAACTTGCCGCAACCCGAAAAACATCATTAACCCCCGCTGTCAACTTCAACGGGTTGTCGGCATCTGTGATGAATCCTTCGCTTGTATTCGTCGTAACGAAGGTCGCCCTTTATCGTCGGCGTTGATAGTAGCCGAAGCCGACAACACCACCAATGCCGAGCAGGAACAGGACAAGTGTTCCCGGTTCAGGTACTGCCTGGGCGGTAGAGGGAATCGAAGCTGAACTTAAGAAGATATCAGTGTCGAGTCCCGGGAGACCGGCCTCCCAAAAAACATACAGCTTGCTGCCATCCGTTGCTATCTGCGGATGTTCTCCCGGATTGGTCACCTTGATAGGGGTGGTCCATGTGTTCCCGGCGTCGGTGCTCTCTGAGAAGAGGATCTGCGGGTCTGTAGGGTCGAAACTATCTCGCCACACCGCATAGAGGTTGATACCGTCCGTTGTGATGTCCGGCCAAAACGAACTGCCTGCAGGAGTGTTGCTGATGTTGATAGGGGTGCTCCATGTGCTTCCAGCGTCGATACTCTTCGAGAAGAGGATTTCCCAGCTTTGAGGAGTAGCTTCAAACCAGACCACGTACAGGTTGGGGCCTATTGCTACTATCTGTGGACTGTTTGAGGCGGCAAATTCACTTTTGCTGATGTTTATTAGAGGGGTACTCCACGTGCTACCACCGTCTGTACTTTTTGAAAAGAAAACTTCTGCGAATTTGCCGTTAGGAGGCGGAACAAAATTATCATTCCAGACCACATAAAGGTTTGTGCCATCCGTTGCCGCCCTCGGTGGAGCGTCAATATCCCTTGCGATGAATTGTGGGGTGCTCCATGTGTTACCCCCGTCGGTACTCTTCGAGAAGAAAAGCGAGAAGGCTCCGGGAGCCCTGTCTTTCCAGAACACGTACAGGTCGTTGCCTACTGTTATTATGTCTGGACTCCCTGAGAAGGAAGAGTTGTTGCTGATGTTGATAGGGGTGCTCCATGTGCTACCCCCGTCGGTGCTCTTCAAGAAGAAAATTTCAGGACTCCCGGAAGCCGTGAATGTATAAGTAACATACAGGTTGGCGCCATCCGTTGCTATCCTCGGAGTAAGCTCGTCATTTATAAAGCTACCTCGAGTGGGTGTAAGGTTTAGTGGAGAACTCCATGTACTACCGCCATCGGTGCTCTTCGAGAAGAAGATGTCGTTGTTGTCTCCATTAACACTGTCTTGCCAAACGAGGTACAGGTTGCTGCCTATTGTTGTTACACTGGGAAAACTGGAAAACCCCGGCATGTTGCTGATATTCATGCGGGAGCTGAACGTGATGAGACCCGCTTTAGCTGTGTCACCGGCAAATGTGACAATCAACATGAAAACCAGGCCCATGGATTGGTTGAATATCATGCGAATCATAGTTGCATCCTCCCAACGTGCGGGATCAGCGCCACCATAAAGCGGTGGCCAGTGCATTCCAGTTGTCAGGCGGATCTGTCGGTGGCCTGATAGAGCTCCACCCTGTTGGCATTTGCATCTTCGACCTGAAACAACCGATATGCGTCGGTTTCTTGAATGTCTGTGATGTGTGGCGGCGCCAGTTTCGCGATGCGATCCCACTTGTAGTGGATGCGGTCCACTCTGATATTGGGCACGCAGTTGTTGCCATAGGTGAAGGCGCAAGTGTCGACCGGCTCGCGAAGAGATCGCACGGAGAACAACCCGAAAAGTACACCGCCCAAGTCGAATCCGCTGAATCGCTCGTTTACAAGCTCCAGTTCGCGGTCAAAAAGCTGGCTAGAAAATCTGCGCGCGGACTCCATATCGCGAACGACAATGTAAAGAGCATCCAGACGCACTGGATTTCCTCCCGCCCACCTTGGTTTGAGAAAGTCTCTACCTATCGCCTGGAGGCGGCAGATTTGCTGCCTAGCGCGCAATCAGAAGAATGTTGTAAAGTAAATTGTAGCCATTGGTTGCTCGTTTGTCACACAGTTTTTTCGCGTGATCGGCGGCCCCCGGCTAGCGCTCGATCGGGGCGGCGCGCCGGGCTTCGAGTGGACGGCGCACGCCGCGTCCGCCCCGGTTCAACACATGCGTGTAGATCATCGTGGTCCACACAACCTTGTGCCCGAGGAGTTCTTGGACTGTCTGAATATCGTAACCGTCGGCCAAAAGGTGCGTGGCCAACGAATGGCGCAACGTGTGGCTAGTGACCCCGTTTGGTCAACCCGGCCTTTCGGATAGCCTGCCTGATTGCCTTTTGCACGAGCGATTCGTGAACGTGGTGTCGTCCTTGCTGGCCGGGTGGGTGGCACGCCCTGAAAGGGCGTGGGCTGTTAGCGAAAGCTTGCGTCCGGGTGCATCGGCAGCGTGCGGTCCCTTTCGAGCAACACCGGACGCAGACCAGCATACCGCCGCGCAGTGGACCATTCCCACTCTTGCGGACGGGCCACGAGTCCTCATCGTTCCGCCGCCGCTTTGGAAAGTACATCTCGCCCGACCGGGCGATCGACCACGTTCCTTGCAGCAGGTCTCCTGGCTGGTCTCGCGACGCCCTTTCAGGGCGTGCCCCCCGACCGTGGAAAACGATGAAGCGGCCGATCCTGTGTAGGTGGGCATCTCCGGTCCGCGGGCTGTCATGACGGACGCGCAGCGCTTCCACACTGCGGTCGTACAACCGCGGCAGTGGGCCGGCGCAAAACAGACCCGACCGGCTGCGAGATGGAGATGGGCGAATGGCTCTGCGCATCGTCGCGACCTCGCC
>CAYQOI010000457.1:0-2759 GCA_964419085.1 uncultured Cytophagia bacterium
TGGTGGAGAGGACCAGCGGCGAACCCTTCGCAGACTATGTTAAACGGCACATCTTTGCCCCGCTGAAGATGGCACACAGCTCCTTTACCCAGCAGGGATTCGATAAAGCCGATTTCGCACGCGGCTACCTGTACAAGGATGCCCGATGGAAACCGGTGGGCACGCGCTACACCAACGTCGTGCCTGGAGGCGCGATGGCGGCAACAGGCCACGACATCGCAAACTTCCTCCTGGCGTGTCTCAACGGCGGGCGCCTCGGAGACACCCAAGTCCTGGAGGAAAAGACGCTCCGGCAAATGTGGCAGCGCCAGGCTAGCGTTCACCCGGATATGCCGGGCTGGTGTCTGGGCTTCTACGAGCGCTTTACGTTCGGCCGGCGTGCCGTGATGCACACCGGCAACACGATCGGGTACACCAGCGTGCTCTATCTTCTGCCAGAGGAGCATCTCGGTTTCTTTCTGGCGCTGAACGCCAACGACACCCGCTTCGGCGACGAATTTATCAGGGAATTTCATGCACACTATTTCGGCGCCAGGGCCCGCCCGATTCGGCCCGTTCCTGCCACCGCGCGCCACGCCGAAGCCGTACAGGGGACTTACCGCCTGAATCTCTACCCCCTGCACAGGCTGGAAAAGTTCGCCAACCTGCAGAGCAGCTTCGAGGTGCGTGTGGAGGCGGAGAGCGACGGCGCCATCACCGTACGCGCACCCGGACAACAACGGCGGTACGTGGAAGTGGGAAGGCTGCTCTACGAAAGCGACGGCGGCGAGGATTTCGTCGCGTTCCACACAGACTCGAAGGGGCATGTCACGCACATGCTCGTGGAATGGGACAAGCCGTTCACGCTGGAGCGGCTCGCCTGGTACGACAAGCTCCCGTTTCAGCGCCTTCTGCGAAACGGCTTCTTGCTCTTCTTTGCCGGCTCGCTTTTCATCCTGCCCCTCTCTTTGCGGCGCCGGAAACGCGCCCAACTCTCGAAAATGTGGAAAATCGCCCTGGTGGCGGGGTCGCTGATCTGTGCGCTCAACCTGCTGGTCCTTCTGGGTCTGGAGAGATTCTTCCGGCCCAGCATTTTGCTCCTTTTCGGGATGACCAAACGCCTCACCGCGGTGCTTGGCGTGGCCGTGTTTTCTGTGGTGCTTTCCAGCGCGCTGCCGATTTTCACCGTGGGTCTGTGGCGCGACGGCCGCGGCAGCCGCGGCGTGCGGCTTCACTACACTCTCCTTACTCTCGCGGCCGCACTCTTCGCGCTCTTCCTGCACTACTGGAATCTGCTCGGTTTTCCGTTCTGAAAATCCCGAGCCGCGGAACTCCCCGCGGCGTTCAGGCTTTAGCTAAATAATTCATCGACTTGACGAGGACCATGTCCCAATTCAGACGCCTCTTTTTTCTCCTCCTCTTCATCGCTTTGATGCAAAACCGGAGCACGGGGCAGACGCCAGAGCACGTGCCGCACGAGATCATTCTCAAGCTGAAGCGCCCGGTGGTGTCGCAGAAGTACGCTGCAAGCGTGCAGTTCCCGCCACAGATGGTCACCCTCAAGCAACTCAACAAACGGCTGGGAGGTCGAGTTCGCCGGCTCATCCGTAGCAAACGGCTGGGTCGTCACCCAGACTTCGACCGTCTGGTCAAGGTCGAACTCCCGAGCGATGTGGACGAACGCCGTGTCCTGGATGACTACGCCCGAGATGCCGGCGTGGCTTACGCGCAGCTCAACCACATCTTCCACACAGACGGCGAGCCCAACGACCCCAGGTTTCGGCAGCAGACCGCGCTGGAGATCGTCCGCGCGGCGCAGGCATGGGACATTCAGTTGGCCTCGCCCGACATCATCGTCGGCGTGATCGACACCGGCATCGACTACACGCACGAAGACCTGCGCGGTGCGCTCTGGCTGAATACCGGCGAAGACCTGAACCACAACGGCCTGGCCGATTCCAGCGACTTCAACGGTCTGGACGACGACGGCAACGGATTTGTGGATGATGTGCGCGGGTGGGATTTCACCGATGCGCCCGCCTTCCCGGACGGGGGCGATTTCCGGCAGCCCGACAACGACCCCTTTGACGAAAACGGCCACGGCACGTCGGTGGCTGGCCTCATCGGTGCGGTGGGCGACAACGGCATCGGCATCGCAGGGCTGGCCTACGGCTGTACCCTCATGAACCTGCGCGCCGCGACCAGCCTCGGCTTCCTGGAGGAAGACGACGTGGCCGCCGCGATCGTCTACGCGGTGGAAAACGGCGCGCGCATCATCAACATGAGTTTTGGCGACACGGTGGCCTCACCGCTGCTGCGGGACGTCATCCGGTTCGCGTTTCAGCACGACTGTGTCCTGGTCGCCTCCGCGGGAAACGCGCACAGCGACAAAATCCATTTTCCCTCGGGCTTTGCCGAGACCATTTCGGTGGGGGCCACCAACTTGCTGGACCGTCTGGCCTCCTTCTCCAACTACGGCAGCTCGGTGGACGTGGTGGCGCCGGGCGTCAATCTCCTGACCACGGTGCCGGGCGACGAATACGACGATTTCAGCGGCACCTCGGCGTCGGCGCCGCTGGTTTCCGCGCTCGCGGCGCTGATTCTCTCGAAAACACCCGACCTTCCCAACGAGGCGGTCAAGGGCGTGATCACCTCTTCGGCGACCGATTTGGGCGAACCGGGCTGGGATAATTTTTTCGCCGCCGGCCGCATCGACGCGGCGCAGGCAGTGACCGCGCCGAGTTTCTCTGTGGCGCGCATCACCCACCCGCGCCTGGACC
>CAYQOI010000457.1:2769-3422 GCA_964419085.1 uncultured Cytophagia bacterium
GACCAGGGCATCGCGTCCGGCACGATTCACGTGCGCGGAACCGCCACCGGCGCGTTTCTGTCGCAGTTTGTGCTGGAGCTGGGCGTGGGGGAAACCCCGGAGAGGTGGACCGAGCTCACCCGGATGGCGAATCAGCAGGTGGTGGACGCACCGCTTTTTGACCTGGACACCGCCGCGCTGCTGGACACCGTCTACACCCTGCGGCTGATGGTGGAGAACACCAGGGGGCCGGCGGTGGAGGACAAAATCCGCTTCTTCGTGGACCGCACGCCGCCGCTCATCTCCGAATTCCGCCAGACCCCCATGCTCGATGGCGACCGGCCCTCGGAGCTCATCGAATTCGAGACCGACGACCTGAGCGATGCGTCCGTTCACGTCCGCCACGCAGGCAGCGCCGAGGACTTCCGGCAGATCAAGCTGCGCTTCAGAAGCAGACGGCACCGGTTCCTCCTCACCCAGGAGGAAATCAGCGGCTCGGTGGAATTCTTCCTGGAGGCGGTCAACCCTGCCGGCCTCTCCACTGTAGAAGACAACAACGGCGAGTTTTTTGTGGCCGACCTCACGGCTGCGCCCGTGGGCGGTCCTCCGGTCGCGGAGCTGGGCGGCGTGCTCCCCCCGGCGTTTCTGTTGAGTAAGCCCGCAGACTTCGACGG
>CAYQOI010000458.1:0-3415 GCA_964419085.1 uncultured Cytophagia bacterium
CTGGACGCAAACGGGTGGTATGCGCACGGCCACCACACCGACCCTGCCTACAACCGGGTCGTCTTGCATCTGGTCTCTGACTGTTTGCCAGAGAGCAAGTTCGTCGAGCGGGAGGATTCTGTGGCTGTACCGCAAGTCAAAGTCGACCTTTCCGCAAACCGGGCGGGCTACTGGCCGAAACAGACCGAACGTCCGGGGCAGGAGCAAGACCGGGTTGCGTGCCCGCTTAGCCAGACGACGGTAAACAAGATCCACGCCACCATCCACCGCGCGGCGGAGCAGCGGTTTGCGCAGAAGGCGGCACAGATGCATGAACTGCTCGCAGACCTGTCTTGGAACGGGTTGCTTTATGTCAAGATCGCTGAGGCGCTGGGGTACGCCAAGAACCAGGTTCCCTTTCGCCGTCTCGTCACGCTGGTGCCGTACGAGGAGCTGATTCAGGAGATGCAGTGGGTGTCCGAGGAAATGGCGGAACGGAAGGCGGCCGCGCTGCTGTTTGGCGCTGCGGGTCTTTTGCCGTCTCAGGCGACGCCCGCGATGAAGATCACCGATTCCGAGACGCTGGACTATGTCGCACCGCTGGAGGTTCTCTGGCAGGAGATCGCGCACCGGCGCCCTGAACTCAAGCCCATGAAGGCACATGACTGGCAGTTTTTTCGTTTGCGGCCGCAGAACTTTCCCACCCGACGCATCGCCGGGTTGGTGGGGTTGTTGCGGCGCTTTTATCAGCAGGGTTTCCTGGAGAGTTTCGGGGCCATTCTGAAGGCGAGGCAGCGCAACGCAAGGGGCGTGGCTTCGGAGATGGAAACAGCCCTGGTCGTCCAATCCGATGGATTCTGGCGCAACCGCTTCACCTTCGACAAGGTGCTGGATACGGGAATCAAGGCGGGCGCGCCTGCGCTCATCGGTAAACAGCGGGCCAGAGATATCGCTGTAAACATCATCTTGCCTGCGCTGTACGTGTTTGGCGATGAGACTGGGGATGGCAGGTTGAAGAATACCGTGAAAGAGTTGCTGGGTCGCTACCCGAGACTGGCGGAAAATGGCATCACCCGCGGGATGAAGAAACAGCTCAGCGCAACGTTTCCCGGTGTTGAAAAGGGGATGAGCCGGTCGGCGTTGGAGCAGCAGGGCTTGATCCAGTTACACAAGTTCTACTGCGTTCCGGGAAAGTGCAACGAGTGTCTGACTTTAGCCTCCTGAGGGTTCGGGGCTCTTTTCGAGGACGCCCTGGAGCACGATTCTGTATTCGCCGGTATCCTGATTGATGCACTCCAGGATGGCTTGGCACTGCGACGAGTTGGTCAACATCTCCTGGATGTGTTTCTTGAGGCTGGCACAGGACATTTTCGTGACGTCGAGCTTTTCCAGTTCCGTAAAATTCAACTTCTCCATGGCCCACACTCCCATTGTTTCCCTGGTCTGAATAGTTCACAAAGTGCCTGTCATTTTGAAAGAATCTTTTTATCTAACAGGCACTTAGACAGCAGACAAGACTCCTCCTGAGTGACACACGCTTTGCAGTGAACGACCGTAAATCCCCAGTTCGTAAATCATCCGGGCTAGTTTCGTTCATTTGCGGAGATGCTTTGAACTTTATTATTATCGGGCGAAAACGATGTACCTTTATGCTCCGGTTCCGGAGCGATACAGGGAGACCGTCTGCGAAACGCCGGACCGCGGCCTTTTTCCGCGTGCCCGCCGAAAAGTTGTAATCGCCACGCCACAGACATCCCTGAACGGTTCGGTGGTGCCCGATTGAACAGGGATCCAAAAGTGTCGTCCGGCAAGGCCGCGGGCCCGCAAAAGCCCCTTACCCTTCTAACTCCTTGCGTGTCTGCGACTTAGAAGCTTTACGCGACATTCTTACGAAATACTTGTTCGATCGTTTTGGAAAAAGTTCTTGACTTTTTCCTCCGAAACTCTATTTTAGGCAGTACGAGTGGGAACGAGCCTGTCTCTTTTTTTCAGTCATTGATCTAATTTGAATACGATGAAGTGGGGAAAATTCTGTTTGGCGAGCGCGCTGCTTGGAAGTGTCGTTGCGACGGCGTTTGCCGGCGCGATCATTCTGGATTTTCGCGGCCAGCCGGGCTTCAACAAAGTGACGCTCAAATGGACCACACAGAACGAGATCAATTTGAAAGGCTTTGAGGTTCAGCGGAGCTTTGACAAAAACAACAATTTCAAGGCGCTCGATTTCGTCAAGGTGAGCAGCGAGAAGAAGGACAAGAAAGAGTATTCGTTTGAGGACAAGTCGGTGTTCAAGGCGTCCGACCGCACCTTTTACTACCGTCTGAAGGTGGTGGACAACGACAAATCCTTTTCATTTTCCAAGACCATCGCCGTGACCCCGACCATATCGAGTGCCCGGCAAACCTGGGGAAGCATTAAAGCGATGTTCAGGTAGGGTGAGCGAGAATTTCGGTGAGCTTTAGCAAGTTGGCAGCGCAACGGAGGAGCGCTGCCTTTTTTAATTGTGCGCGCGAAAGCGAGAAGAGCGTTTCCCTAAACCGGGAAGTCTCGTGATTTTGGAGGTCTCGTCTGGGTGGATGGTCCTCCAACCACTTCACGTGACCATGCGGTACTTGTTCTCTCCCGTCTTCTCGATCACCAGCTTGGTCCCCCAGTGCATGGCGATCTCGTTTTTCAGCGCGGCCACATCGATGCGGTGGTGATGATGCGGCTTCTTGGGGCCCTGACACCAGCATTCGATGGCGCGCACCATCATCTCATGTTCTTTCTTGCCGACTTTCAGTTTGAATGGTTTGCCCACTTTGGGAAAAAAGTCCAGTTCCCTTTTCTGAATGAGAATGTATCCCCCGCCCGCTTCTTCAGCAGAGAGCTTGCGTTTGAACACTTTGTTTTCAGCCATGAGAATCCACCCCTTTAAAGATTCGTGTCATCGAAATAGAGGATTTAAACAACCTGTGGTTTTAGACCGCTCCTTCATGGAATAATCCGTGCGTACAGTTGTATTATGTTCGACGACCGGAAGGATGGGCAATAAGATCATTGCGCCGGTGTTTCCAAAAAATTTTGCACGGCGACTCGGAAACATCGGCGCATTTTTTTGCTCAACTCAGGCCGAGTACCTCAAAAAACCGTTCCTGGACTTCCCGCATGGTCCCCACTCCCGAAATCTCCCGCAGCAGCCCCCGTTTTTCATAAAATGGCAAAATGGGCTCGGTGTCTTCGTGAAATTTTGCCAGCCGTGTCTTGACGATTTCTTCCTGGTCGTCTTTTCTCTGAATGAGCCGAGGCAGGATCTCGGTAGGGGGGGGATCGAACTCCATGTGGTAGACCTTACCTGTCACCGGGTCGATTCGGCGCCCGGTGGTGCGCCGTAAGATGATCTCATCCGGCACCTTGATGACGATCACGTGGTCAAGGGCAAGCCCCGATTCGGCCAGCG
>CAYQOI010000459.1:0-3413 GCA_964419085.1 uncultured Cytophagia bacterium
ACCTGGTGGGCGTCGGTGATGTTCACGCGACAAAAGCGGGCTGTGCCGCCGGAATCTTGTATTTGCTGCACCACGGCCTGGCCGGCCGGCTCGTTGACGTCGGCGACCACCACGCTGGCGCCTTCCCGGGCAAAGCGGAGGGCGGTGGCCCTGCCGATGCCGCATCCTCCGCCGGTCACGATGGCGACTTTATCTCTTAATCGCATGGGGCTTTCCTCGACATTCCCGGTGGCGTCGGGTCAGGCCGCATCGATGCGGGATTTCGCGGCGTACTCTTCCACCGTGGGGAGCTCCCTCTTGGCCGTGCGCCAGTCGTTGATGAAGCGCTGGTACCACTGGATCAGGCGAATGTTGAATTCGCGCATGGTGATCAAACGTTCGCAGATCACATGCAGCCTTTGTTTTTCCTCGCCGGTCGCGGCTTTATATTGTTTCAAAAGCGGTTCCAGGTGGTTTTCCGCCACCTGAAGATTGTCTTCGATGAGGCGCGAGTAGTTGATGCTGGCTTGCAAAAAAACATCGGTTGAGATCTGATAGAAGTATTTGCGCTCTCCGCTCATCCGGATGCGCCGGATGAGGTTGAGGTCTTCGAGGCGCCGACAGATCTGGTTGATGGGGGTCTTGGTGACGTCCAGTTCGCGGCAGATGTCGTCGATGGAGATGGGCTGCGTGGAGCAAAGCAACAGCCCCACCACTCTGCCCATCAATTCGCTGTGGCCAAACTTGACGTAACCCAGTCCGAAGTCTTCGATGATACCGTGTTGAATCTCATCCATAATCTGATCCCTAATGTTTGTGTTGCAAAGCTCCTAACTGGCGGTTTGGTGCGGTTACTCCTCGGTCAAAAAAGCGATGACATCTTTGTTGAATGGCTCCGGACGCTCCACGAAGAATTGGTGACCGAGCCCGGGGTAGATTTTCAACGTGCTGTTGGGAATCTTGCGCGCCAGGGTGTGGGCATTCTCCACCGGAACGACGAGGTCGTCGGACGCGGCCGCGACCAGAGTTTTTGCCTTGATGTTCGCCACCTCATCGGAGAGATCGAAAGAAGCCCCTGCCGCGACCTGTGCCAGGAACGCGTGCTGCGGCTGGGGATCTTGCACGCGCAAGTCGATCAAGTGTTCGATTTCCTCACCCTGCATGAAGGCCTCGGAGAAGGCGAGCGCGAGTTTGTTCCGGACCATTTTGCGCGGGTCGGGGTCGGTAGCCATGAACGCGGCGAGCGTGTTGTTCGCCATGGGCACGTGGTCCGGACCACCGGCGCTGGTGGCCACCAGAACCAGGCGGTCGACTCGTTCGGGGTGGCGCAGGGCGAAATCTTGTGCGATGAAGCCGCCCATGGAGACGCCCAGGATGTGCGCCCTGGAGATTTCTAACGCGTCCATCAGTCCGGCGAGGTCGTCCGCCATCATGGCCACGGTGTAGGGACCCTGCGGTTTGTCCGATTTGCCCGCGCCGCGATTGTCGTAGACCACGGTGGTGAAATGCCGCGCAAAGGCCGGCAGTTGTTTTTCCCACAGCCAGGTGGCCACACCCAGTCCCTCGATGAGGATGAGGTAGGGACCGCTGCCGGTGATGGCGTAGTACAGCTTGACACCGTTGGCGGTGACGAAATTGCCTTCAGGCGACGTGTGCTCGTGAGTCCGTGCGGTCATGACAGACATTCATCTAAAGTGAGGCGATCCGAAAAAGAGAGTAGAGTGTTACCTGAAAAAACTATTTAAAAAGTTTACACAATTAATAAAGCATTTTTCTTGTTACATGTCAAGAACTTTTTTGACTTTTTTGTTTTTTTCGGGAAGGTCCAATGGACCCGAACAATTCATGAAACGCGACTTTGTCATTCCCGCGGAAGCGGGAATCCAGTTAACCTGGAAAACTCATAAACCGCGAAGGGCGCGAAGAAGCAACACAGCAAAGAATTCATCTGCAAGCTCTTTGACTTATTGGAGTTCTGAATGTTACGGTCATATATGGTTTTGTGGCGTTGTGGTTGCCTAGTCCCTTTGCGAACTTTGCGTTCTTCGCGGTAAAGAAATCTGAGGCCAATTTTCTGGGAACTATTAATTTAGGTTTCTGTTACCACGGCTCGGGTTCGGACTTATGAATAATTCAGGTCGAGCAGGGCATGCACATGTTCTTGCTGCCGGTTTCGATGAACGGGGATAGGGGTGGGGGTCATCGCCGGAAAGCGTGGGTTTCCCACCACAGTGTTGGTTTTTGACCACAGTTTTGTGGGTCTGTCCTTGGTATTACTTCGTTTCTACTTTCTGGAAAAACAACAGGTTGCTTCTCCTGACGGGCAGAGCGTTCACTCTCCGGCATGGAAGTTGTTTGGTGGATGTTCTGAGAATGTGCAACGGACAAGCTGGGAAACAGTCATGGAATGGAAAAGAATGTTAAAAGCGGTGGGAACGTTATTTTCATGCGTGGCCTTTTGTAGCACCGTCTCCGCCCAGCCCGACTGGGATGCCATCAAGGCCAACGCCAGGCCGTTTGTCGCGCTGCCGGACGAATACGAGACACCATACAAGCTGCCCATCGCGGTGGGTGGCTGGGAGGACGGCCTCTACATCACCCGTGACGGCCTGAATCTCTACTGCATCTACCTGCCCGTGGATGTCTTCTCCTTCCTGTATGTCGGCGACGGCGACATCACTAACTTCTCGCCCTACCGCCGCGGCCCGACGTTCGGCATGGATTTGACCACCAACCCGGCGGGGGCGTCCGAATGGCTGCACGGCGACATCCTGTACACGCATCGAAACAGCGTGCTGGAGCCGTTTCCGGAGTGGCAGTTGTCCAACCTGGCGCGGCCGGTCTGGTCTGAGGGAGCGGTGCAGATCGTGATGAAAGACGATTCCACCGCCGATATTTTCGCTTACACCTCGAACCACGATTCGCCCCCGGACAAGGAAGACGTGGACATTCTCTTTTTCCGGAACAGCAGCCTCAATCCGTCGGGCGTAGGCGAGTTCCTGCCGGCGCCTGTGCGCAGCGACGAGCAGGAAGACAACCCGCACATCGAGAGGCTGGACGCGTCCAACCTGGTGCTGTTTTTCGACAGTCCCCGGCCGGGCGGCAAGGGCGGCCTGGACATCTACCTCAGCACCAGCGACGATGACGGCGCCACGTGGAGCGAGCCGCAGCCCGTCACCAGCGTCAACACCGCGCTGGATGACCAGATGCCGCACCTGTTTCGCGACGAGATGGGAGAGTGGTGGCTATATTTCATGAGCGACGATCCGAACACGTTGAAATCGGGCATCTACCGGGCAAGGCTGGCCACCAGCGGCGATTGGAATAGCTGGACAGACCAGCAATTGGTCGTCGGCGTGGGCAACACCTTTGCGGTGGGCGAACCCACGCTCACGCGCTACGGAGACATCGCGTTTGTGGTGATTTACGAAGCC
>CAYQOI010000460.1:0-3407 GCA_964419085.1 uncultured Cytophagia bacterium
GGTTTCTACGTTACGATTCAACCGAGTAGATGTGTCTTGCCAACTAGCGATGTTCAGCCCAGAGAGGAGTCTTGACCTCCTATGCGCGCGTTTGTCGTCACCCTTCTCTTGATTCTGGCCGGCGCGGGCTGGTTTGTCTTGGATTTGCTCAAAGATGCCGGCCAGTTTAAAACCATCGAGCCTCATTTTGAAGGGCGTATGGGCAGAATAGAGGGGGTGGTGGGCGCGGAGGACATCACCGTCTACCGGGAGGCCGGGTTGGCGTTTATCTCTTCGGATGACCGCCGGGCGACGCTGGCCGGGCGACCGGTCCAGGGAGCGATTTACGCGCTGGACCTCAACTCCCGGCCGCCGGTCATCTCGAAGCTCACCTCCGACGTGCCAACCCCCTTTCACCCACACGGGATCAGCCTCTACGTCAGCGGGGAAGGACTCGTGCGGCTCTTTGTGATCAATCACCGCAATCCCGGGGAGGCCGTGGAGCTCTTCGATTACGAGGATGGCCGGCTGATTCACCGCGAGTCCATTTCCGGGCCACAGATGCACAGTCCCAACGATCTGGTTGCGGTGGGGCCGCGGCAGTTTTACGTGACCAACGACCACGGGAACACCTCTGCTCTGGGTCGTACTCTTGAAGAGTATCTCCGCCTGGGTCGCGGCAACGTGCTTTTTTACGACGGAGAGACTTTCCATCTCGCGGCGCAGGGAATTCGGTACGCCAATGGCATCAACGTGAGTCGCGACCGCGGAACGGTGTTTGTGGCCTCTACAACCGGCGGTAAGATTTTGGTTTACAATCGGAATGGAGAGACGAATCGACTTACAAAAGAGGGCGAGATCGACTTAAGGACCGGCGTGGACAACATCGAGTTGGATGAGGCCGGCAACCTGTGGGTGGCCGCGCACCCCAAGCTGCTCACCTTTGTGGAGCATGCAAAGGACGAGGCGAAGCGCTCGCCCTCGCAGGTTTTGGAGATTACCTGGCCCGAACGAGAGGTGCGTGAAATGTTGCTAGATGGCGGAGAAAAACTGTCGGGTTCCAGCGTCGCGGCGCGATATCAGCAGACGCTGCTGGTGGGGTCTGTTTTTGAGAAGCATTTTCTAGTCTGTGAACTGCCCAACTAATTGTGTTACTGGTCATGTCATAATCAAAAAGGAGGGAAGCCGATGAACCGTTCGCCGAGTGCAGTTTTATTCAGTCTGGGGCTTTTGATTTTCGCTTTTGGGTGCCAGAAGGTGCAGCAGCAGGGTGCGGACAACATCCCCGCGCCACAGTATTCTTTGACCGCGGACCAGACGCACAACAAATTCAGCCGCGCCATCGCGCCGGTGTTGAAGGTGCCGTCGGGCGCGGTGGTGGAGGTGCAAACCAAGGAAGCCACCGACGGACAATTGAACGTCAACTCGACGTCCGCCGATGTGCCGAACGTCAAGTTTGACCCCATTCACCCGCTGACCGGTCCGGTGTATGTGGAGGGCGCGGAGCCCGGCGACATTCTGGCCGTGAAACTGCTGAAGATCGAGGTGGGCGACTGGGGTTGGGCAGGCATTTTCCCCGGCTTTGGGTTCCTGGCGGACGAATTCAAAGACCCGTATCTGAAGACCTTTTCGCTGGGTAAAGATGCGAAGGTGGCCCACTTTTCCGACAAAATCACTATTCCGCTCCGTCCTTTTGCCGGCGTCATGGGCGTGGCACCCGACACCGACGAGATGCTCTCCACCATTCCGCCGCGCTCCAATGGCGGCAACATGGACAACCGTGAGTTGGTAGCCGGCACAACCGTGTACTTCCCGGTGTTTGTGGAAGGGGCGCTCTTTTCCATCGGCGATACCCACGCCGCCCAGGGCATGGGCGAAGTGTGCGGAACGGCCATCGAGGCACCCATGCGCATCGTCTATCAGGTGGAGGTGATCAAAGATCGGGGATCGATTCCCGAGCCGCAGTACGAAACCGACGACTACTACGCGGTCACGGCACATGCGCCGACCCTCGATGAAGCCGCGAAGAAGGCCACCCGTTACATGGTCGACTACCTGGTGAAGGAGCACGACCTGAGCCGGAACGATGCGTACGTGCTCTGCTCGCTGGCAGGGGATCTGAAGATCGCGGAAGTGGTGGATGCCCCCAATGTTCTGGTCGCCATGCACATGCCCAAAAAGGTCTTGGGGCTGTGAGACCGGGTGTTGGGTTTCCTGAATGACCGTTGCAAGCCCTGACGGGGCTGCCTTGACCATCATCGCATCGTTTTGGCCTTAAATCCCCGTCGGGGTGTGTTGCTTGAGAATCAATTGTCTTGTGAGGGAGAAAACAGCAGCGGTGGAGAAAAAAGCATGAAGAAGCAGATCAAACGCAGGGAGTTTCTGAAGAAAGGGTCGGCCGTCGCTCTCACCGGCTCGACGTTGATTTTGGGATGCGGTTCCCAGCCGGGCGGTGACACGGCTGCCATCCATTCCAACAAGCGGTTCGAGTGGAACATGGTCACCACCTGGCCGCCGCACTTTCCGGTGATGGGCGAGGGCGCGGACATGATGGCGCAGTGGATCGACGTGATGTCCGGCGGTCGGCTCAAGATCCGCGTGTACGGTGGGGGAGAGCTGGTGCCGGCGTTGGAGACGTTCGACGCGGTGAGTCAGGGCACCGCGGAGATGGGGCACGGGGTGGCGTACTACTGGGCGGGCAAGGTTCCCGCTGCCCAGTTTTTTGCTGCCGTGCCTTTCGGCATGAATGCCCAGCAGATGAACGCCTGGCTCTACAGCGGCGGCGGCCTCAAGCTATGGGAAGAGTTGTACACCCCCTTCAATCTCGTCCCCATGCCCGCCGGCAACACCGGCATGCAGATGGGCGGGTGGTTCAACAAAGAGATCAACACGACGGATGACCTCAAGGGTCTGAAGATGCGGATTCCCGGCCTCGGTGCCAAAGTGATCGCGAGAGCGGGCGGGTCCCCGATTCTCACCGCCGGTGGGGAGATTTACACCAATCTGGAGCGCGGGGTCATCGATGCCACCGAATGGGTGGGCCCGTACCACGATTACCTGATGGGATTCTACCGGATCGCGAAGTACTACTACTATCCCGGCTGGCACGAGCCCGGCCCGGTGCTGGAGCTCATCATCAACAAGCAGGCGTGGGAATCACTGCCACAGGATTTGCAGGAAATCGTGCGCACCGCCGCGGCGAGGGCAAATGTGTGGATGCTTTCGGAATTCGAGTCCAAGAACAACGAGTACCTGCAGAAACTCATTCGGGAAGAGCATGTACAGGTGCGAAAGTTTCCGCAGGTCGTGTTGACTGCGCTGCGGCGCTACGCCGACGAGGTGATCGAGGAGATGATCTCCACCGACGAAGCGGCTCGGAAGATCTACGCTTCGTTCAGCGCGTTTCGCAAGGATGTGACAAGCTGGGC
>CAYQOI010000461.1:0-3406 GCA_964419085.1 uncultured Cytophagia bacterium
TGCCCAGCGCCTCGATGAGGCGTACCTTGACCGCCACGCGGTCTTTCTTCTGCAGCCGTTCGATGAGCGCGTTTTCAGCGCGTGGGTCACCCAGTTGTCCCAGCGCAAATGCGGCTTCGATTCTGACGTTGTGATTGAGGTCATCGAGCATGTCCTGGATTTGCTCCAGGCAGGTCGTATCTTGAAGTTGTCCCATCGCCGCGACCGCCCACGTGCGGATTCGCGGTTCCTGGCTCTGGAGATAGGTTGTGAGGCTGTCGCAGGAGACGCGGCGGTCCGCCAGCTTCAGGATTTGCTCATGCTCTCGCTGATTTTGTGAGCAGGCAGCCGCTCCCAAAACGGCCACCAGCAGAATCCAGCCTGGTTTCATGCATAAGAATATAGCGTTCGTCGGGCAAGAAGTCAAGCAGTTTAACCAGCTAATATCAATTGACTTATTGTGCTCTTTTGCTTAACTTTGTACGTTCAGCTGGCGATGAATTCAAATGAGGACGATAGGGAAGGGGAACCATGTGATGGCGTAATTCATAAGAAAAATGTTGAAATATTAAGCAACGTTTTGTATTTTTCCGCAAAAGTGCCTATAAAATCGTGAACAATCAATCACTTGGGATGGAGAGTTGCTGTGAGTAGGAGGGCCCCAAAAAGCAATATTCTGGTTGTCGACGATGACAAGAACATCTGCAAGATGATCGAGATCACCTTGCGGAAGGAGAAGGCCTACGACATCTCGACGGCCAGCAACGGAGAGGCCTGCCTGAAAGTGATGCGCGAATCTCCTCCCGATTTGGTGCTGCTGGATATCCAGATGCCGGGCATCGACGGCATCGAGACGCTGCGGCGCATCAAAGAGGAGTACTCTCTGGTTCCTGTGGTGATGATGTCGGCTCATGGAACCATCGAGAAGGCGGTGGAATCCATGCGCCTGGGCGCGTACGACTTCATCACCAAGCCGTTTGCCAGCGACCGCCTCACCGTCACCGTGAAAAACGCGCTCATGAATTCCGCTCTGAAAAAGGAAGTCGACGAGCTGAAACGCGAGTTGAAAGACCGCTACCAGTTCGAAAACATCATCGGGCAGAGCGGCGTGATGCAGGAAGTGTTTCGGGCGATGGAAAAGGTGGTGAACAGCAACGTGACGGTGCTGATTCAAGGGGAGAGCGGTACGGGAAAAGAGCTCATCGCCCGGGCCATCCATTACCACAACAAACAGCGCTGTAACAACGCATTTGTGGCGGTCAATTGCAGCGCGCTCCCGGAATCACTTCTGGAGAGCGAACTGTTCGGTCATGAGAAAGGCGCGTTTACCGGCGCGACCGGGCGCCGGATGGGCAAGTTCGAGATGGCCGATGGCGGCACGATTTTTCTCGATGAAATCGCGCTGATGACTCCGGCGACGCAAGCAAAGGTGTTGCGCGTGCTGCAAGAGCGCGAGTTCGAACGCGTGGGCGGCAATGAGCTCATCAAAGTGGACACCCGGGTGATTTCAGCCACAAACAAAGATCTGGAAGAGGCGGTCAAGAAAGGGGACTTTCGCGAGGACCTCTACTACCGCATCGCTGTGTTTCCCATAAAATTGCCGCCGCTGCGCGAACGAAAGGAAGACATTCCGCTACTGGCCGCGCATTTTCTCAACAAGTACGCCAAGCAAGAGGGCAAAGAAATCGACCAGATTTCTCCCGACGCACTCGACCTGCTCATGGCCTACCACTGGCCCGGGAACGTGCGGGAATTGGAAAACGCCATCGAGCGGTCGGTGGTCCTGGCAACGCCACCGGAGGTTACGGTCAAGGACCTGCCCAACTCTGTGCGCGCGCTGGGCGAAAAGAGAATCTTCGAGAGCGACAACAAGCTTTCCACGTGGATCGAAAAGCTGGAGGAAGAGGCCCTTCGCAAGGCGCTTCTGGAGTGTGAAGGTAACATCTCTCAGACCGCAAAGAAACTCGGCATCGGACGGGCGACCATTTATCGCAAGGCGAAGAAATACGGCCTGCCCATGATCAAGTAACGCCAGTCCGAGAAGAACCGCTCGACATTTTGTTTGAGGCTGACCCACTTGGGCCAGCCTCTTTTTTGGGACCCTGGGCGGTCCTTCACCGCCGGTTTGGTGCAAAGACCAACCGGGATTAAAGCAAGTCGCTTACCACCTCTTTTTCCTTGCGCAGCTCCTCGGTGGTGATACGGATTTTCTCTTTGGCAAAGTCATTCCAGGGGATGCCCTGGACGATTGAATAGCCGCCCGCGCCGTCACTGGTGAGGGGGAAGGAGAAAATCAACCCCTCGTCGATGCCATAGCTGCCGTCGGACGGGACCGCGGCGGAAAACCACTGGCCTTCGGGGGTCTTGTGCAGAAAGCTCCGCACGTGGTCGATGGCTGCGTTTGCCGCGGAAGCCGCCGAAGACATCCCCCGCGCTTCGATGATCGCGGCCCCGCGTTTTTGAACCGTCTCGATGAATTCCCCGCGCAGCCACGCGATATGTCCGACGACGTCGGGGACCGGCCGGCCCTTGATTTTGGCGTTTTCTGCGTCCGGATACTGCGTCGCGCTGTGGTTGCCCCAGATGGTCACGTTGGTGACGTCTGCGACGGAGACGCCCGCTTTTTTCGCGAGCAGCGCCGCGGCGCGGTTCTGGTCCAGGCGGGTCATCGCGCTGAAACGTTCCCGGGGAATGTCCGGCGCGTTGTGCATGGCGATGAGACAGTTGGTGTTGGCGGGATTCCCCACCACCAGCACACGCACGTCGTCCGCGGCCCGGGCCTGTAGCGCCTTGCCCTGACCCACGAAGATGGGGCCGTTGTCGCGAATCAGATCACCTCGTTCCATGCCTTTGCCGCGCGGTTTCGCGCCCACCAGCAACGCCCAGTTGACGCCCTCGAATGCGGTCTCTGCTTCATCTGTGACCACCACGTTCTCCAGCAGCGGAAACGCGCAATCTTCGAGCTCCATGACGACGCCCTCCAGCGCCTTGAGCGCGGGCGTGATCTCAAGCAGATGCAAAGCGATTTTTGTGTCGGGACCGAAGACCTGCCCCGAGGCCAGGCGCGGCAGCAGCGCGTAGCCGATGTGGCCCGCTGCCCCTGTCACCGCAACTTTAACCGTCTTAGTCATTTGTCGCTCCTTGGCGTTTTGTGTTGCTTCTTTTCGGTGTCGGTTAAGCCTTTAAGTTAAAAAACCCGCGTAATAGTGCAAGGGAAATGTCTGCCGCCTGAAACGTCCGGATAATTCACAGATTGCCTGTCGTTCCCGAAGAGTCTTCTAGGCAAGCAGCCACTTAAACCGCGGACAAGACCCCTCCCGAGTGACAGACGAGTTCTCCGCAGCGATTTATGAATTGTCCGGGACACCGCATTCCCGAAAAAATGTGAATTCATCGGATAAAAGTGAGAAAAAATTCGGCGATTTCT
>CAYQOI010000462.1:0-3400 GCA_964419085.1 uncultured Cytophagia bacterium
CGATTCCCACCACTTGCTTGTCCGGGTTCGCGAGTTTGACGCCGATGGCGGCCGGGACACAGTACCCCATGCAGTTGAAGTCTGTGGGTGAGATGAAATGCTTCGACCGGGTCACCGGAAAGAGCTCTGCTGCGAGAAACGTGTGATTGCCGTCATCCACGACCACAAAAGCATCATCGTGAAGGTTGGCGCGCAGATGTTCAAAAAACAGCGCCGGGTTGACGCCCTTCCCCTTGTGCTGCTTCCATTCCCGCAGATAAGCTTCTTTGTCTCGCCGGATCTGTTCCCGTATCCCGTCTCGGCGGTGGGGCTTGACGCCGCGTTCTTGCAGGACCGCAAGCAAGGCATACAACGCGTCAGCGGCGTCGCCGTGCACGCAAACTTTCGCCGGGTAATTCTTGTTGAACACCTCCGGGTTGATGTCGATATGGATGTGATTCTCCGGAACCGTAATGCCGAAGCTGCCGGTGGGGATTTCACCGAAGCGTGCCCCGACGGTGAGCAGACAATCGCAGTCTTTGAACGCGTTTTCCGCTGCTGGTACGGAATGAGGCCCAAAGCCCATTCCCACGTGCAAGGGGTGGTCGGCCGGAAAGACGCTCAGTCCCTGCAAGGTGGTGGCGACGGGTGCGTCCAGCAACTCTGCCAGTTGGACGGCCAGCTCCGTGCAGTCGCGCGCACCCCAGCCCAGAAACAGGCCCGGCGCGCGAGCCTGCTGCAGCAAGTCGGTTGCCTTCTCGATTTGCTCAGGGTCGAGCGCGGGCTTGTCAGTGACCGGATCAAATGCCGGAATCTCCCCCGCCGGCCCGGAAAAAAGCTGGATGTCCACCGGGATTTCCACGAACACCGGACCGGGTTCCCCGCTGACCGCGATGCGGTAGGCTTCGTAGATGGTGGGCACGATCTGACGGTGCTCCGTTACCAGGAAGGTCTTCTTTGTGATGGCCGCGAGAGCCTTGTGCTGGTCCCACTGGTGCAACTGGAAGGTCTTGCCGAGGTCTCGACGGACGCCTCCGGAGATGATCAGCATGGGGATACCATCCAGGAAGGCTTCACCGATGCCGCTCATGGCGTGAGTGACGCCTGCCGCGGGCACGATCACCAGCGTTCCGATGTTCTCTGAGGTTCGACTCACCCCATCGGCCATGAAAGCCGCGCCCCCTTCATGGGTGACCAGGACGGGCTGAATTCTCTTGGATTGGCTCAGCTCATCATAGAGCTCCGTGTTGTGCACCCCGGGAATGCCGAACGTGTGCGAGATGGGAAGCTGCTCCAGCGCACGCACACAGAGCCACGCGCCGCTCCTTTTTTTCGTCCGCGAGGACTCTGTTTCGGCGGGTGCCTTTTTGGGGTCCTTGTGCGTTTGGACTTCCGTCATGTCAATTCCCTCCAGCGATTGCCTGCGCGGCCATTCTGCCCGTAAGCACACAACTTCCGAGAAAGGTGCCTTCCAGGGAGCGCAAGCCGTGGATTCCCCCACCCCCGAATCCGGCCGACTCCCCCACGGCGTAGAGTCCCGGGATGGGGTTGCCGTTTTCATGCAAGACCCGGCACTGCAGGTCGGTTTGAATGCCGCCGAGACTCTTTCTGCTGAGAATGAATTCCCGAATGGCGATCAAGGGTCGGGCCGCCGGGTCATCGATTTTTTGAAACTTACACGTCCGCAACCGGTCACCACGGTAGGTTCTGAAATTCATCAGCCTGCGCAACTGTTCGTCGTTGAAGAAACGCTTGCCACGCGCGATCTGGTCATCGTAGGTGCGGACTTCGTGCTCCACGCGCGCCAGGTCCACGTCGAATGGGTTTCCCAGTTCATTCATCTTGCTTACCAGTTCCGGCAGGGACTGGGCCACGACCACGTCCTTGCACTCCCGCTGAAGTCGGGCCAGCAGTTCTCGATTGCCGAACAGCAAGTTCAATGCCATGCGCAGCTTCTTCTTTTCCCGAAACGCGGTCATGTATTCCGAACCGGACACAGCCAGTTCTTTGAGCGCGATCTTTCGATTGAGAAGCTGCCACGAATACTGACCCGGAGACCGGCAGATCTGTTCCACCAGATAGCGCGTGTCCGTGTACGCCACCAGCGGCGGTGGACCGATGCGCTTGCCCGTGGCGTCCAACCACAGCGCCGACCTGGGCGGCACCAGACTGAGACCGTGCATGTGACGGTCGGGGTTCGGGTGGTGAATGCCGGCGGCGTAGTGCCACTGTTTGTCCAGGTGAGTGACGTTTCCCCCGTGTCGCCGGACTTCCTCGTGCAAAAGGCCGTCCGCGAACCGGTGCGAGCCGTTTAAAATGACCTTCGGCGGGCGCCCCCAGTTTGCGAACCAGTGCTTTCTCACCAGGCTGAGATCGCCGCCGCAGATGCCCCCCGCGGCGATAACCACCTGCTCCCCCTCTGCCGCAAATTCCCCTTTTCCGCCCTCGAACACGCCGGAGCAGCCGTGCACAGAGCCGTTCTTGACGCTCAGCGCCGTGACCCGGTGACCGAAATGCACCTCCAAATTCTGCCGTCTGGGGTGAGCGTCGAGGTGTTTGCGGACCGCCTCGATGATCGCGAAGCCGGTTCCCCACGCGATGTGCCAGCGGGGCACGGAATTGCCGGGACGGAACATGCCGCGTTCGGGCCAGTTCACCACGGGCAGGAAACGCACCCCTCGCTGCACGAGCCAGTCATAGATCATCTCCAGAGAGAGGTGCACGTACGTTTCGGCCCAGCGCCGGGGCCAAACATCGTTGTCACCGAATTCGGCGTAACTGAGCCAGTCGGCCAGAGCGAGCTCAGGACTGTCCTGAATGCCGGATTTGCGCTGCAGCGGCGTTCCAACCATCATCACCCCGCCGAACGATTCACGGGCCAGGCCGCCCAGCTTTTCGGGCCGGTCCCTTTCCAGGATCACGACCTTACGATTTTTTTCCAGCAGCTCGAACGCGGTAACCAGTCCGGCCAGTCCCCCCCCGACGATGACGACGTCTGCCTGATAAACTTTGTTCATTCGCCCTGAGCGGAAAACGTCACTTCAAGAGGAGAAACCGGAACGCCAAAGGCTGGTGCCCTCATCGCGAAGGCCTCTTCCAGCGGGCGGTCACCAGCGCAGTGCCCAGCACGAAACCAAACGAAACCCAGCCGATTTTTTCAAAGCGTGCTTCTCCCGTCGTGAAGCCAAGAGCCAGGAACACGATGGTGGACAAAACCATCAGCCCCAGAAAGATGGGGCTGTAAATCAATTTCAGCAGCAAGCTATAAAGTTTGATCCCAAATTCCATGTTTTTCCTCCACAGGCAAATGGTGTCAAATCGAGTCAGTTAAAGACAATCCCGCGGCGGGAAACGGGGCCGGCCCGCGGTTACGCGCTTCGGCCCGTTGAACCACGGCGGAAAAGCGGTCACCGTATTGGTC
>CAYQOI010000463.1:0-1025 GCA_964419085.1 uncultured Cytophagia bacterium
AATTGCGCTCCACCGCTTTGGCCAGATTTTTCCGGATGTGTTCAGAAGCCCGGCTCAGGGCTTCTTCGGAAACGTCCTGGACCACGGTCCGGAACCCACCCGTGCAGGAAACATGCGCGATGCCGTGGCCCATGGTGCCGGCACCGATGACTGTAATCTGTTTTATTTTCAACGCCAACCTCTTGTTAAACTTGCCATTATTCTCACAGAGGCGCAGAGATCACTGAGAAAAAATGGTAAGCAGCGTCTGTGCGAGATAAAACCCATTACGGAATCAAAACGACCTTGCCGAACTGCTCTCGCCGGCTCAGGCGCTCATGCGCCCTGGCCGCCTCCTTCAACGGAAACGTCGTGTCCAACACCGGCCGGAGCCGGAACGGGAAAAAGCGCAACGCCTCCCTGAGGCCCTCCTTCCGTCCCATGAAATTGCCCAGAATCTTCAGTTCCTTGAAAAAGACGTAGCGCAGATCGGTGACCGGGTCGTAGCCTGTGGTCGCGCCGCAGGTCACCAGGCGCCCGCCTTTGGTCAAGGCCTTGATGCTCTTTTCCCACGTCATCTTTCCCACGTGCTCAAACACAATGTCCACCCCGCGCTTGCCTGTCAGCCGTTTGACTTCCGCCAGAAAGTCCTTTTCCCGGTAGTTGATGATCTCGTCCGCGCCCAGTTCCCGGGCTTTTTCCAGCTTCTCTTCCGTGCTCGCGGTGGCCAGCACCCGGGCGCCGAAAAGCTTGGCGATCTGGATTCCCGCGCTGCCCACGCCGCTGCCCGCGGCCAGCACCAGCACATCCTCGCCGGGCCGGACTTTCGCCTGGTGCACGAGCATGTGCCAGGCGGTCAAGAAGACCAGCGGGATGGCTGCGGCTTCTTCAAAACCCAGACCTTCGGGAATGGGAAAGGCGTTTTCGCCGGGCGCGTTCACGTACTCGGCGTAGACCCCCCGCGTGTTCTCGCCCAGAACCTTGTAGCGGCGACAGAGGTTGTCGTCGCCGTTGAGGCAGGCGTGACAGGCGCCGCACCCCCAGCC
>CAYQOI010000463.1:1035-1990 GCA_964419085.1 uncultured Cytophagia bacterium
CCTCCCCTACCTCCACCACCACACCCGCGGCATCGGAGCCCAGGATGTGCGGCATCTCCAGAGGCACGGATGTCACTCCCTTGCGAACCCAGATGTCCAGATGGTTAAGTGCGATGGCTTTCACCTGGACCAGGACCTCATGCGGCCGGATTTTTGGGATGGGTGTGCTTTCGTAGCGCAGGTTTTCCACGCCGCCGTGCCGGTGCAGCAGCACGGCGTTCATCGTTTCTCGTTTGGCCACGGTCGTCAGATCAGCTTGTACCGTTGTGCACGCCCGCGAGTTCGCTCAGCAGGCGCTGCACATAGACCCCCACCATCGCCTTGCGATATTGGGGTGAAAAATGGACATTGCGATAAGGCTTGACTTCTTCCATCGCGTCGCGGCTGATTTCCGCGATGAGCGGCTCGGTCAATTGCTCTCCCACAAAGCGCCCGGTGACGTCGTCCAGCAGAAGAGGCGTACTCTGCGTCCCGGTCACCGCGATACGAAGCTGCTCGATGGTGCCGCCATCCAGGCGCACGGCAACCGCGGTACCCATCACCGGGTAGTCCATGGAATCGCGCAGGCGCAGCTTGCGGTACTTTGCCTTGAGCGTCTGCGAGCTTTTGGGCAAGGCGATGTGTGTGAGAATCTCCTCGGGGAGCTTCACATTGCGCGTGATGCCGTCGTGGGTGAAGAATTTCGACGAATGCACGTCCCGCTCTCCTTCCGGCCCGCAGAGATGGAAGGTGGCATCCAGGACCATGAAGACCGGCGCCAAATCCCCCGAATAGGTGGCGTAGCACACCTCCTTCTGCGGCACCACCAGGCACACATCGCCGTCGGCCTTGAGACAGTTGCCTTTGGCTTCCCGCCACAGGTGCGACTGGTTAAAAAACCAGCAGCGGGTGTCCAGCAGGATGTTGCCGCCGACGGTGGCCGATTCCCGCAACAGCGGCGTCGCCACCATGTGCG
>CAYQOI010000463.1:2000-3400 GCA_964419085.1 uncultured Cytophagia bacterium
TTATTTCGTGGATTCAGGCGGTTTTTATAATTGGGCAGTACGTCTGTTCCGCCGGCGATGAAATCGAAGTCGCCCGCGCAGGCCGCGGCGATCTCCATGGCCTCCGCCAGCGTCTCGGGTTGGTGGTATTTGAACCGCGGAAGAATCATGATTCCACTTACTTGGCAGCCTTTCTCAGGTCGGCGGGCGCTACGGACATGATTTTGTCCAGGACGCCCTTGTCTGAAACCAAAATATCAACCTTCGGCAGGCGCGGTGTTAAAATCGCCCAATTCTTATCCTTGGCAAAAATCTCTTTGAACAGCGGCAGCGAGTCGTCCACCCGGCCCGCGTTGGCCAGGGAGATGGCATGCCAGAACTTCATCTCCAGATTCTCGGGAAAGAGCGCTTCGGCGGCACCGTACTCTCTCAGCGCGCCATCGACATCGTCATGCTCGATGGCCAGATCGCCGTTGTTCATGTGCTGGTAGGCGCGGTGTAGTTTCACCAGCCGTTTCAATTCCTGCACCGGATTCTCGTGGTCTTCCACGCGCAGGTCCATCACCCGGTCCTCCCAGGGGCGACCCGTGGACTCCCCCCGCACGATGAGAATCGCGGCGGACTGCTTGCCTCGGATGTCACCGCCCACGGCCTGCGCAGCTTCCAGCGCGGCCAGCATCCGGTCGGCCAGGTCGCCTTTGGTGCTTTCGTACGCTTCCTTCATCGCGGGCCAGACCTTGTCGTTGAGCATGAGATTGGCTTGCACCGAGAAGTTGTCTCCCACGATGTGGCCCGCCGCGGGGATGCACTTTTCGCCGGTGTGCGCGGCCACGTTTCCGTGCACATCGATCATCGCGACCTGGCGAATCTCCGGATGTGGGTCGGCCTCCAGCAAGCCGCGCAGCGCCTGCTCCGCGGTTCTGCCGGCGCGCATGAGGTCCAGTCCCAGCGGACCGTAGGTGGGATCAACCAGGGACTGCGTGGCCACCGCGCCGACGCCGGCCTCCGCCCAGGTCACTACCGAGCCCACCGAAAACCAGTGCGATTGCACCGCCACGCCCATTTCACCCGTTTCCGGGTCCCGGGCCACGATGGAGTAGGTGTGAACCGGACGAATTGCGCTTACGGTCGAGGATGCGTGCTCCTGCGCAGAAGCCGGGAGCACCCAGGGCAGCAGAAACACCGCCAGCAGCAACGAGCTGAATTTCTTCGTCATATCGTTTTCCCTCCTGTTAGAAATTGCTCAGGCTTTGCAGTCCGTAATCGAGTCAGACCTGTACCGCGACCGGTGCAGGCCGTTTTCGCACGCGGCGCAGCCGGGTGGCTTCTTTCCACAGCTTGTCCGGCGTGATGGGCAAGGAATACATCCTGATTCCCACCGCGTCGTAAATCGCGTTGGCCACCGCCGGAAGGATGGGCAA
>CAYQOI010000464.1:0-3397 GCA_964419085.1 uncultured Cytophagia bacterium
CAAGGCCGAGGAGGTGGACCCCGCGACCGTGGTGCAGGATATGGTGGGCAGGGCGCTGCGCGAGCAGTTTCCGCAACGAACCGGCGCGCGCCAGGAACGGGAGCAGCCCGTCGTGCTCAAAGTGGACGGAGCTTCCAGAAAAAACGAATTCGAGCGGGTCAGCTTCGCGGTGCGGCGGGGCGAGATCGTTGGGTTCGCCGGCCTGGTGGGCGCGGGCAGAACCGAATTGCTGGAAGCGGTCTTCGGGGCGAGAAAACTGGACAGCGGCCGCATTGAAATCGACGGCCGGCCCGTGCACATCGACTCGCCGAAACGGGCTGTGCAGTACGGCCTCGGGCTCATCCCTGACGACCGAAAGACGAAAGGGCTGGTGGTAGATGCAGACGTGGTTTTCAATCTCGCCCTGGCTGCGCAGCGCAAATTTGCTACCCGTTTCGGCTGGCGGCAGAAGAAACGGGAGGTGCACGCGGCCGAAGCGTTGGTGACGGAGCTGAGAATCCGGCTGGCCTCCCTGCGACAGGCCGTGGCCCGCCTGAGCGGCGGTAATCAGCAAAAAGTGGCCATCGGGAAAACCTTGAACGCCGACGCGCGGATTCTCATCTTCGACGAACCCACGCGCGGCATCGATGTGGGTGCCAAGCGAGAGATCTACTTTCTTCTGCGCAACCTGGCAGACCGCGGCGCGGCCATCGTTTTGGTTTCCTCCGAGTTGGAGGAGCTCCTGGGAATGTGCGACCGGATTCTGGTCATGCACCGCGGCCGGATCACCGGAGAGCTCTCTGCAGCGGAAGCCACGCAGGAAAAGATCATGCATCTGGCGGTAGGCATGCCCCCCGAAAGCGAGAATCGCACAGAATGAAGTGGCTGAGACAACTCGGGCCGTTGCTGGCCCTGGTGGTGTTGTGCGGCATGCTCAGTGTCGCGTCGCCGTACTTTTTCACCGTGGAGAATCTCTTCAACATCTTCCGGCAGTCCTCGGTCAACGCGCTCCTGGCCCTGGGGCAACTGCTGGTGATCATCACCGCGGGAATCGATCTGTCCGTGGGCTCCATCCTGGCGTTGTGCACGGTGGTCGTGGCCAAGTTCCTGAAAGCGGGGTGGCCGGTCACCGTGAGCCTTTTCTTCTGCCTGGGCGTCGGCCTTTTCGTGGGCTGGGTCAACGGCGTTCTGCTCACCAAGCTCAGGCTGCCGCACCCTTTCATTTCCACGCTGGGAACGATGAACGTGGCGCGCGGCCTGGCGCTGATCATCTCGGGCGGGTTCCCGGTGTCCGGTTTGCCAGAGAGCTTCCGGTTCTGGGGGGTCGCGTCTGTGGGCTTTGTGCCCATGCCGGTGGTGCTGGTGCTGGTCATCTATCTCGTTTTCCATTTCTTTCTGAAACAGACGGTCGCGGGCCGGGATGTGTACGCCATCGGCGGCAACAAGCAGGCCGCGTTTTTTGCCGGAATCCCCGTGGACCGTCGCCTGGTGCTGGTGTACTCGCTCAGCGGCGTGCTGGCGGGCGTCGCCGCGGTCATTCTCTCCGGCCGCATGAATTCCGGCTTTCCGTTGGCCGGCACCGGTGCGGAGCTGGACAGCATCGCGGCGGTGATCATCGGCGGCGCGAGTTTCTTCGGGGGCGTGGGCTCGGTGTGGGGGACGCTGGTGGGCGCGCTGATCATGGGGGTGCTCAGAAATGGCCTGAATCTGCTGGATGTCTCCTCCTACTGGCAGACGGTGGTCATCGGCGCGGTCATCGTCTGGGCAGTCTGGATCGATGTGCTGCGGCAGCGTTTTTCCAAGGCGGAAGCTTGAATTCCAGACCGGGAACCACAGCTGGAAGTTCATGTAAAAATAATCGAAACACCACTCAGAGATGGAGGGTCGTATGAAACACGTGCTGTCTTTTGTTCTCGTTCTGTTCCTCTTGATGGGCACCGCGTTCGTGGCGTGCCACCGCGCAGACGACCATCAGATTCGGGTCACCATCGTGACCAAGGCGATGGACAGCGAGTTCTGGCAGGCGCTGCGGGCGGGCGCGGAAGATGCCGCGAAAGCCCACCCGGAAGTCGGGTTGTCGGTGCTTGCGCCCACCCGTGAAATCAACATCGACCAGCAGGTAAACATTCTGGAAGACCAGATTCTCAAAGGGGTCTCGGCGCTGGCCGTAGCCCCCAGCGGCGTGGCCGAAATCCTGCCGGTCCTGGACAAGGCGCACAGCCGCAACATCCCGGTGATCACGGTGGATACGGATATCGATTGGCCGCACAAGTTGAGCTACGTGGGAACGGACAATCGTCTGGGGGGCAAACTCGCCGGCGAGTACATCGTCAAACGGCTCAACGGCAAAGGCAAGGTGGCGCTGATCCACGGGATCCCCGGCGTGCAAACGCACGAGGACCGCAAGAACGGTTTCCTGGACGCGATCAAAGCCGCACCGGGAATTCAACTGGTGGCACAGCAGCCCGCCAACAGCGAGCGGGAATTGGCGCTCACGGTCATGGAGAACATCCTCACCTCTAACCCCGACCTGGATGCGGTCTTCATCACCAGCGACCAGATGGCCCTGGGCGCGTTGGAAGCCATCGACGCGCATCATCTCATCGACCGAATCATCACCGTGGGATTCGACGCCGGCAAGGAGGCGTTGCAGGCGGTGCGAGAAGGTCGGCTGGACGCAGTGGTCGCTCAAAACCCCTACAAGATGGGACAGGAGGCCTTCCTGGCTGCACTCAAGGCAGCGAAGGGGGAGCCGGTGGCCGAACGCATCGATACCGGGACCCGGCTCATCGACCGCTCGAACGTGGCCATGAAATAACCCCGGATGCGAACCCGGCTTCCTTCAGTGCCGGGAAAAATGCTTGTAGAGCATCCAGGTCACCACAAACGACAGAATCAGGACGGCGCCGGGGATGATCACACCCAGAACTGGGCTGCCGATGCGGGTGGACTCGGCGATGAGCAGCAAGAGATTCATTTCTTCTCCCCTTTTGTTCGACGTTTGCGGTATGAGTACCAGGCCAACATCAGCCCCAAAAGCGACGCAAAATAGGCGATGGACATGCCGATCACCATGGCGTGTCCCTGATTCATGGTCCCTCCTCCCAGCGAACGGAGCGCTCCAGTTCTTCCAGATACGCCTTTTGCCGTTTCTCGTATTCTTCCGAAATCGTCTTCAACTTGGGGTCGATAATCCAGTGCAACCAGATGGTCAACAACACGCCAGCCATGAGAATCACGAAGCCCCACCATAAGAGCAAAAAGCTCAGGGCCACCCCCAGAGTGAGCGCAACGTAGGCCAGCGGCGAAACGATCATCGCCAGGACATCCTCTTTGGTCCATTCGTCGGCTTGCTGTGGCGTCCACTCACGTTGAATCCAACTCATCGTTCTCTCCTGTATTTCAATTCCTGCAAGTG
>CAYQOI010000465.1:0-3390 GCA_964419085.1 uncultured Cytophagia bacterium
GTGTGATCGAAGACAAACGCCGGCGATTTCACGTCCATCGTGCCAAATTCTTCTGTTAAACCCTTCTGGACTTGCGTTAAGACTGAAGCTTCACCAAAGGTGATCGCAACGATGTACTTCACGAGCATGGTCTAAAATGCTCCCCGATCGTGCTACCGACTGAGAACGACCAATTCCACATAAACGCCAAGTGAGACGATGAGGTGCACCAACATAGCCAGGTACACGCTCCGGGATTTCTTCACCAGGTACCCTGTTCCCAGGCCGAAAAGTGAGCCGATGATGAAACCGGCAGCGCCGTTTGGTACACCATCGCGGTAGGCCATGAGGCCGTAGAGGAGAGCTTGTGACCAAAGTCCGGCATCGGCTCCGGCCGCGGTTGCGGCACGCTGGTACAGGAAACTGCGAAACAGAATTTCCTCCACGATCGCGATATAAAAAGCAAAACCCAAACCCAAAACAATCAGGACATCGGCCGGCCAAGCCTGGGGAATCGGGTTTTCGATTGAACCGCGAAAGAAAAACAGGTATCCGCCTTGCACGACGACGAGACCTCCGGCAAGCAAAAGGCTCATTTTGAAAAAATGCCGGGTGTCGCCCGGACCAAAAAACAGTTTGCCCCACTCCGGGCCTTCGTAAAAGATCAGTCCCACCAGCACCGCCAGAATGATGATCAACGATTCCGGATAGTGGATGCCCAGCCGATTGATCGCGGTGGAAACCAGGAAAAAGAGCAAGAGCATTTCGGCAAATCGGCCAAAATCCTTTGTGCGGCGTACAAAACGCGTGGCCAGCGTAACGGCGCCCAAGCCTAGCAGCGTCCACAACTCCTGTCCAAACGCAAAAAATACAGAGCCGGCCACCAGGCTCAACAATAGCGTAATGATTGGAAGCATAAAAGTCCGAATCGTGTTGAAATAAGTATCACTGCAAATGTGTGTCGGAAGAAGCAAACGGTGGGTTTGGTGCCGGGGGAGGGACTCGAACCCTCACGGACCGGAGTCCACTGGATTTTGAGTCCAGCGCGTCTGCCAATTTCACCACCCCGGCAAATGAGTTCTGATTCGCGATGTCGTCAAGTGGTTCCACAAATGTTGCACGTGGCTAATATAACAATTCATCTGCAAAAATCAACCTTTTGTTGCCCCCACCTCCGATTTGCACACCTAACCTCTCGTTTGAAGCGCCTCCCGAGTTGCAAAAAAGTCGGATGTGCACAAATTGCACAGATCCGAGCATCTGATGCGCAGGTTCTTTTTTAAATTAAGGTTGAATGGGACATGTGTCTTACATCAGGCATGAACAAACTTGCCTGTTAGATAGAAGTTTAGACTTTTTGATCGTTGGCATTGTTCTTGGCATCGGGTTTGCAAAATTAAAAAATGTTAATGTTGAGCACCATGGCCTGTAAAGCGATGACGGAGGGTGGAGAATCCTGAGCGCTTGCGCAATCGTCAATTAGACACCTTATCCTTTCGCCTCACCTCTCTCCGACGCGCATTTCTCGTCGCCAGTTCACTCGGTCGCTGTTAAGAACTCGGATACAAAACAGAAATCTCGTACATGCTATGAAAACCTTGTCCCAACGAACTTTACAAGCTGTGTTTCTGCTGTTTGGCGTGTGCGTCCTCAATTTTTTTCTGTTTCATCTGAGCCCAGGCGACCCCACAAACCTGTACTTCGGCCCCAAGGTGAAACACGCGACCATGGATGCTCTGCGCAAACAGATGGGTTGGGATCACCCCTGGTATCAGCAGTTCGGCCTGTGGTTTTCGCAGATTCTTAGAGGCAACCTGGGCTTCTCGTGGTCCAATCATCGCCCGGTGGCCGATATTTTGAAGGAGGCGGTCCCAGCCACGCTGCAACTGACCGGTCTGGCGTTGCTCCTCAACGTCGGCCTGGGATGTCTCGTCGGAATTGTCGCGGCCACACGTGCCCACCGATGGACAGGCAAGCTCATGGACTACGCGGCGCTGACGCTGTATTCGCTGCCCACTTTCTGGTTGGGGCTCATGCTCATTTTGCTTTTTAGCTTGAAACTGCAGTGGCTGCCCGCATCGCAAATGCGTTCATTTTACCAGATCAATCCCGGCCTTTGGGCCCGCATGTTGGACCGCGTACGGCATCTCGTTCTCCCGGTAACGGTGCTGGGTCTCACCGGCGCGGCGGCCACCTTTCGCTACGTGCGGGGACACATGATAGACGTCCTGCAGCAAGATTACATCACGCAAGCCCGCGCGAAAGGTCTACCCCGCAGGAGCGTGTTGCTGCGCCATGCATTCAGAAACGCTCTCCTGCCTGTCGTGACCCTGCTGGGCATGTATTTTCCTTTCTTGCTTGGCGGTGCCCTGATCGTCGAAGTGGTTTTCGCGTGGCCAGGGATGGGGCGGATCACTTATGAAGCGATCTTCGCTAAAGATTACCCGGTCCTCATGGCCACCAATCTCATTGCGGCCACGATGGTCATCGCAGGGAATCTCGTGGCCGATTTGCTGTACCGTTTCATCGACCCCAGGATTCATCTCGAGTAGAGCGATGCTTGGCACTGGAGCACATTCGATGCGATTCTGGGGCAGTGTGATCCTGCTAGTTCTTATCGCTGCCTCAGCGTTAGCCGCCCCGCTTATCGCGAAATACCAGCCGGATGCGCAAGTCTCACCTACTTCTGATCGCTACTTGCCGCCATCTTCGCAACACTGGTTCGGAACCGACCAATTCGGGCGTGACGTCTTCGCGCGGGCGTTGTACGGCGGCAGGGTGTCGCTTTTTATCGCGGTCTGCGTGGTCACGTGCTCCATCTTCATTGGCACGCTTTACGGCGCGTTTGCCGGCTTTTTCGGCGGACGCTTGGACCAGGTGGCGATGCGATTTCTGGATATGTTGCTGGCTTTCCCGCTTGTGTTCCTCGCAGTGACCTGTATGGCGCTTTTCGGGTCAGGCCTGCTCACTCTTGTCCTCGTGTTGACTCTTGTGAGTTGGATGGACGTCGCCAGACTCGTACGCGCCGAAATCCATTCTTTGAAACAACGAGATTTTGTTCTGAAGGCGCGCTCGCTGGGGCTGAGTACCAGGCGAATCCTTCTGCATCATATCATCCCCAACGTTGCGGTAACTGTGGTGGCGATTGCAGTGCTCAGGGCCGCGGATGTGATTCTCATCGAATCGGCGCTGAGCTTTTTGGGGCTGGGTGTTCAGCCGCCCATGGCGAGCTGGGGATCGATCATCAACGACGGTAAAGCCGTTTTGTCACTGGCCTGGTGGCTCACGGCATTTCCGGGGCTGGCCATTATTCTGACCATCATCAGTCTGCACGTGGCCGGGGAAAGCTTGCAGATCGCCAAGAGGTGAGTCCATGAACCATTTGAAATCCCGGCGAAACACGCTGCTACG
>CAYQOI010000466.1:0-3389 GCA_964419085.1 uncultured Cytophagia bacterium
GGTCGCGGTGATGAAACGCGCCATGACCTCTTGCTGAACATTGCTTCCCAGGCGGTGAAACCGGCGTTCCTGCAGAACCCGCAGGAACTTTTTCTGCAACTCCATGTTCATGTCGCCGATTTCGTCCAAGAAGACGGTGCCGGATTGGGCAAACTCGAGCATTCCGATTCGGCGCTCAACCGCGCCGGTAAACGCGCCTTTCTCATGCCCAAAAAGCTCGCTGGCCAACAGGTCCGGAGGGAGCACCGTGCAATTAATGGCCACAAACGGTTGGTCCGCATTTTGACCGTGATTGTGAATGGCCTTGGCGACCAACTCTTTTCCGGTGCCGCTTTCGCCCTCGATAAGGACCGTCGTTAGATTCGATGACGCCGTCACCGCGCCGATCATCTTGTAGATTTCCTGCATGGCCGAGCTCGTGCCCACGATCTCTTCGTCTACAGCGCCGGAATCCAAGCGCGATTGAAGATCGGAGAGCTCCCGCTTCATGCGTAACGTTTCCAGAGCGCGTTTGGTCGTCAGTTTGATTTTTTCGCGGTCAAGAGGTTTGGTCATGTACTCGTATGCACCTAACTGAACGGCCCGGATAGCGTTTTGCATGGTTCCGTGACCCGTCATGACGATCACCGGAGTCTCGACGTTGCGTTGCTTCAGCGTTTCCAGAGCCGTTAGACCGCTGATTTCGGGCATGGCGATATCCATGTAGATAACGTCCGGGTTTTCCGCATCGATCCTGTCCAGACATTCGGTGCCCGTCGCCACGGTGACAACGTCATATCCCTCTTTGCGGAGCGTAATGCTCAAGGAGTAAAGAATACCAGGATCGTCATCCACGATCATAATCTTGGCTTTACCCATAGCAGCGACCAACCTACTTCTCCGCACACGCGTTTATGGGAAGAACAATCGAGAAAAGGCTGCCCTCCCCCACTTTGCTGTCCACGGTCATGATTCCACCATGTTCACCCACAGCACGTTTTGCCATGGTGAGCCCTAAGCCTGTTCCGTGGGTTTTCGTCGTGTAGAATGGATCAAAAATGCGCCGAAGATTCTCTCTGGGTATCCCCGGTCCGTCATCCCTGATCCGCACCCTGACGACCGCTTGGCCCTTTCGCAGGGCGACCGCTTTTCGGTCAAACTGATCAACCATAGGGCGTTCCAGCATCAAGCATCGGCTCTCGACGGAAACTGTCCCTCCCACCTCCACGGCCTCACAGGCATTCAACAAGAGATTGATGAGCATTTCCCGCATCCGCTCCGTATCCACGTGCATGACTGCAAGGTTTTTCCCAAGGTCAAGCTGCACTTGAATGTTCTTGCGGCGAAACTGAAAGTCGCAAAACGCCAGACTCTGTCGAATGAGATCGTTCAGGTCGGCGGGTTCAAAGCGAATCTCACCGGGCTTCGCAAACTGCAGGAGCTGACTTACAATCTGTTCCATCCGGTTGACGGATTCCATGGCCACCCCAACAGACTTGGTGTCCCCGCCCTCCTGTCCCAGCGCGTCGGAAAGATGTTGCAAGATCAAGTTGACGGTAGAAAGCCCGTTTCGCATCTCGTGGGCGATGATCGCGGCCATTTCACCCGTCGCCGACAGCTTCTCGGTACGGATGAGCTGCTCCTCGAAACGCTTGCGGGCAGTCACGTCCGTGACAATTTCCAGGACCTTTTCTATTTCGCCCTGCCGCCGAATGGGAATCGCGGTGTGCTCCAAATATCTATCCTCCCCTGAGGGAGCAAGCACATGCGCTTCCCTGACCTGAACCTTTCCGCTTTCCAGTGCCGACTGCACAGGACAGTCATCCTTAGATTCGTAGAGGAGGTCAGTCAGGGCACAGGTTTTCCCCAGCACCTCCTGCCGCTTTTTGCCCAGCACGCTTTCGAACTGTGCGCTTACGGATTCGACGCGCAATTCGCGGTCAGACATCAGAAAGGCGCTCGGCACGTTGTCCAAGATGAGCTGTAATTTGTTCTTTTCCTCTTCCAATTCTCTGGTGCGGTTTTCCACTTGCTTTTCGAGCTGCTCGGTGTACTCCTGAAGCTTGCGTTCCAAATGCTTTTGCTGGGTGATGTCCTTAAACGTCGAGATCACGGAGAGCAAAGTGCCATTCTCATCCAACAAGGGCCCGGCATTGTTTTCCACGATGATGGTTGCCCCGTTCCGGTGCTTGATCTGGTGCTCGATTCCGCGCACGTATTCGCCCTTCTCGATGACCTGATTCAGTACCTGTCGCATTTGTTCAGGGTGGGCCGCAAGGTCCGTCATCGACTTTTTGAGGAGCTGTTCTCTGGGAAAACCCAGTAGCATCTCCCCTGCCTTGTTCACAGCCAGGATTTGGCCTTCTGCGTCCAGTACAAACGTGGGGATCACGCTCTCCTCGAAAAGGTTTTCATATTTCTTGCGAGTCGTGAGGATCTCTTCCTCTCGCTCACGAATCGCTTCCGCCATCAAATTAAAAGACTCTCCCAAATGTTCTATCTCATCTCCGGTCCTGATCTCCACCCTCTGGGACAAATCCCCCATGGCCATGCTGCGAGTGATCTGAATCAGGCGCTCGATGTTCTTTTTGAGCTTGCGGTCCACGAAAATCAGGATGAGCGTACTCAAGACCACGATGGATAGAGCCATCTTAAAGCCCCAGAGGCTGATGGCCTCCAGACGCTGGTTCGCCGAGGCTGTGTTCACCGCCATTTTGATGGACCCGACATCCTTGCCGTTGAATCTGATGTGGGAGGTGATCAGAAAAGTGTGCCCGGATGAATGAAACAGGCCGGATGGCTTGTGCCCTATTTCCTCCACCTTGACGTTACCATCCGCAAAAATCGCTCTATGAACCTCCGCGTGGTCCCCCACCTCGATATCCCCTGCATGACCCACCACCGCGCCTGTGGGGTCTGAAGCAACCACAAAGATGACATCCGGCTGCGCGAAGGCAATCTCCAGGTGGCGTTGCAACTCCTGGAGGTCGCGCTCTGCGAAGGACTTCGCGCTGAACGCTGCGAACGACTTGGCGTACGCGCTGTAGTTTTCCCACATCACCTTCTCGATGAGCCCGTGAATACTGCGCACCGTCAAGAAACTGAACGTCCCGACGATGATCACCAGAAGCAGGATGATCGACAAAACCACACGCAGCCTGAGACTCAAAGTCGAACGTTTGAATGTAGAGGACATTTGCACTTCCAGGAGCTAACCCGGATAATTCAAAATTCAGTGTTTAGGGTCGGTTACCGCGACCTGTCTGTCACCCAGGAAAAGTCTTGTTTGTTGTTTAAGTCGTTGTTTGCTAAGAAGATTCTTCCAAAATGACAGACAATTCTAATCATTCAGGCAAAAAATTAAAAGGTCGGGGTATTTGTCTTAAAATTATGCAATTCCGCCCACCTTT
>CAYQOI010000467.1:0-3379 GCA_964419085.1 uncultured Cytophagia bacterium
GTTTTTGGGCACAGAAAATGGGAAAGTGCTCATCTTGAACGGGCGCTCGGGAAAGATCGAGACCGTGTTCGATTTCAACGACGAAGTGAGCAAAGCAACGGGAGACTACGTCGCGGTCCATCCCATTCGGGCGGCCCTGGCTCTGGGCGAGATCGAGGGCGACGGTCAGGTGGAGCTTGTGGTGGGCTCCACCTCCAGTCACTATCTGGCAGTGGAAGGAAAGACGTTGCGGCGCATCTGGCATCAGCAACTCCCCGTCAAATCTTCGCGAACCACCCCGGCCATGGGCCCGGTTCTGGGGCGGTTCGACGATGATGACCTCCCGGACATCCTGCTGGTCTCCAACGCCAAACTGCAGGTGATCCGCGGCTCTGCCGAACGCAACAACGCCAAGCAGACCTTCTGGTTGTTCGATGTACCGGGAGACGACGAGTTGGTCACCCCCGCGACACTGGCCGATCTCAACAAAGACGGCGCGGTGGACGTTTTCATCGGTACACGCAACGGCACCCTGCTCTGCTTCGATGGCGCTGACGGCGAGGTGCTGGCCGAAATCGCAAACGAGGCCAATCCCATCGTTTCCCCCATCCTCATCGCAGATCTCAACAGCGACGGGCTGAACGACCTGCTGTTCATGCGCAAAGACGGCAACATCTATCGCGTGCAGACCACCTCGCCTTTAGCCAAAAACGATGTCGTGTGGGGACAAGCATTCGCCGACGCAGGGCACACGTGTCTTTACCGGTACCAGCCGCCGCAGCCCACCACCTCGAACGTGCTGACCGCCACCTTCGGCTGTCTGCTCCTCTTCGCCGGTGGTCTCACCTACATGGGCAGGCAGAAGCGAGAAAAAACCATCCGGCAAAATCAGAGCCACGCCTATTGAGCCAAACACTGCCATGAACGTTGTCGCTGTTAGCCCGCTCCTCGCTAATCACCGTCCGGCCGTCCCCCACCGTACCGTGGTGCTGCTGTGCTTCACGGTTTTCGCGGTCAGCTTCGCGGTGCCGTTCCAGGCTCGCGGCCAGAGCGCGGCGCAGTGGTTCAAACAAGGGCTCCAGGCCAAAACCGCAGATGACAAAATCCAGGCCTTCGAGCGCGCGGTGCAGCTCGACCCGAACTATGTGGAGGCCTACTTCTACCTTGGGTTGGCGTACAAATCCAAAGGCTTGTATTCGGACGCGGAACTCGCGCTGAACAAAGCTTACTTCAAGAACCCCTACGGTCTCAACAACCGCATCAAGACCCGCATCCTGTTCGAGCTGGGGACGGTCTACGCGGTCCTGGGGAAGCTCGACGAGGCCCGGGATGCGCTGCAAGGCGCAAAGGGCCTGGCCAGCGACCAGAGCTTCTCCGGTCGCATCAGTTATGAACTGGGACGGGTCTACCTGCAGCAGGGTGAAATCGAGGCCGCGCTCAAGGAGCTGCGCCGCGGGAAGTCCCTCTTGCCCCAAAGTGCCGACCTGTTCGACAAGGAAATCGCAGCCGCCACAAGCAAGAAGGCCGTCAGCGAGCGGTACCGCCTCGGGGTCTCGTTGCTGGAAGCGGAGAGGTTTGCGGAAGCCGCAGAGCAATTCCGGGCTGTCATCGCGGAGGATGCCAGCTTCAAAGACGTGCAAGACAGGCTGAAACAGGCGCAAGACGGCCAGCGACGGAGCGAGGAAAACCAGGTACTGGCACGCTGGTACGCCCAGGCGCAAGCCAAAATGCGCACCGGCAATCTTGCCGAAGCCAGGAATCTGCTGGAGGAGATCGTTCAGCGCAATCCCGGCTATCGCGACGCGCAAAGCCTCCTGGCGGGACTGCGAAACGCCCGGCCTGCCCGCCAACCGGCAGACCTGGAAGAGCTCTACCAGCGTGGCCTACAAGCATTCAGAAAAAGCGACTGGCGGGCCGCTGCTAAGTTTTTTCAGCAGGTGCGCCAGGTGGACCCCGGTTACAGGGACGTGAAAACGTGGCTGAGCCGGGTGAACCGAGCACAGCGTTTGGCGCAAAAGAACAGCCAGGTGGCTCGCCTCTACCAGGAAGGCGTGCAACTCACCAAAAACAACCGCTGGGCGCAGGCGCTGGCCCGCTTCCGGCAGATCAAGCAGCTGGACCCGGCGTTCAAAAACATCGACGCGATCATCGAGTCCGTCGCGGCGCACGTGCAGACCCCACCGGCTGCGGTCGCCGACACCCTGGACCTCGCGGCGAGCTACCAGGAGGGGCTGGCGCATCTGCAAAACGGCGATTGGGAACAAGCGACCCGTGTTTTCGAGCGCATCGCGGCGGTGGACTCCACCTACGAGGACATCCAGAACAAACTCGCGGATGCACGCTTTCATCTCCAGCGCGCCGCGCAGGCCCCCGTGCCGCCAGAAGAAACGCACGGGGGAAACCCCTTGCTCTGGATCGGCACGGTCGCATCGCTCATCATCGTGCCCGCGCTGGGGCTATTCGTGGTCATGCCCACGACCCGCGCACGACTGTATCTTTTGCAGGGCAAATACGACAGGGCGGCCAGGATCTACCAGAGACTGCTGGAGAAAGACCCGGGACGGATCAAATTTTATCCCGTGCTGGCAAATATTTACCTCTTGGAAAATCGCCGCGATGAGGTCGCGATGGCAGTTTATGAAACCATTCTGAGGCTCAATATTTTCACGGAAAAGAAACGGGAGATCAATTCCATTGTGGCGCAGCACTACCTAACGGAAGGCCGAACCGACGCCAACGCCATCGCGGTGATGGAACGAGAGCTGAACATGAAGACCGCCAGGGAAAAGAAAAGCTGAATGATGCTGGACGACCACGAAAAAACAGACCAGGAAGTGATCGCGCTGTTGCAGGCGCTGGGGAAAGCCTACCTGGAGAACAACGAGAATCAGAAGGCTGCAGATAAATTCCGCCAGCTCATCGACCAGGGCGTCGCGGATGCGCAGATCTACCGCGATTTTGCCCTGGCGCTGGCACGCAGCGAGGCGTTGCACCCCGAGGCCCTGACCGCCTATCGCTGCGCGGTGGAGGAAAACGAAGATGACCAGACGCTGTACCTGACGCTGGCCACGCTTTTTCTCAAGGAGGAGGTCACCGAGGAGCCGGCTCTGATGGTCTACCGCCGTGCGCTCAAATACGCCCCGCCCTTCGCAGAACAGCTACAACTGGCCATCGAAAGCATCTTTCAGACCACCACGGATACAATCACCGTGCCGGAGCTCCGCCAGACCCTTCTGGAGGCCGCCGACAGCCCGGACTTGCTCAATCTTTACCTGAGCACGGCCTGGCAAAATGAACGATTCGACGAAACCGTATCCATTCTCAAAGACCTGTACGTCAAATCGCAACACAACCCCATGTACCTCCGGGCGTTGTGCGAAACCCTCCTGGAGAAAAAGGC
>CAYQOI010000468.1:0-3378 GCA_964419085.1 uncultured Cytophagia bacterium
CTATGCCGCCGGTGAGGGAACCCACCGTACAGATCAGTGCGAATCGAAAGGCCCGCGTCGGGGCAGAAATGGCCAGGGCGATGAGGAGTACGTCGGGCGGGATGGGAAAGAACGACGATTCTGCGAACGCGAGGAGAAAAAGCGCGGCGGTGGAATAGCGTGACTCCGCCCAGCTGAGCACCCAGTCGTAAAGCCGGCGAACGATGCTCTTTTTGGCCGGCAAGTCTAAGGTTGTGGGTTCTCTACTCACTGATGGTTGTCCATGTTTTGGTGTGGGCGGCGGGATTCTTGCGCCAGGTCAGACTTTTGAGAAAAAGCGCGATGAATCTGTAGATATCAACAGCCCGCATGGCACTCCTGCCCTGTTTCGGGTAAATGGTTTTGACGGAAACCGCGCCGATCTCGAAGCCGGCGAGTCCCGCTCGCAGCAACAATTCCGATTCCGTTTCGAATCTATCGGTAACCAGCTCCATCTTCTCCAGCACCTCACGCCTCATCGCGCGAAAACCGGACTGACTGTCCGATATTCTTACACCCAGGCGCCAGGAGATCAAGCGCGAGGTGATGGTGTTGCTCAGGATCCGGTGCACCGGCATCCGTCTCAAATCGTGCATTCTGGAACCGAGCGCAACATCCAGAGCTCTCTCATCCAGTGCCTTGAGCAGCTTGACTGCCTCATCTGGTTCATGCTGCCCGTCCGCGTCCAGGGTCAGAACGACCTTTGCTCCCTGCGCGAGCGCTGCCTTAAATCCGGTTTTCAACGCGGCACCCTTTCCCCTATTCCGCGGATGCCGGAGCAGCAGGACATCGAGTCGTTCGGCTTCGACAGCCGTATCATCGGTTGAGCCATCATCTACGATGACGACTGTCACACCCGGAAGCGACGCCCGCAACCTGCCGACCACATCGGCCAGTGTGTCGGCCGCGTTGTACGCCGGGATTACTGCAAACACCGAACCGCTATTCATCATCAAAAAAGGTAGAGAGCAGCCCCTCTACCCTTCGGACTCTCACAGATGCAACCCGTCGCTGCCTCGCAGAAAATGCAAAAATATACATCATTCTTTTCTAAAGATCAATATTGAACGCCCGGGCATCACCTTTCCAGGGTAACAAAGATCGACCGTCTCGGTTGACCGTTGGTCACTCGGGTCTTGTGCCCGCGGCCGTGGGTGTCTTCCACCAGCAGCACGTCTCCCCCACAAAAGGTGCGTTTTTCGCCGTCGCTCACCTGGATCTCGATCTCGCCGTCCAGCAGAATGATGTACTGGCGCGTCGGGGCGTTATGCCAATCGTAATCGTAGTCCGGGTCGTTCTCGCGGAAGATGATCCCGGCAGCCGGAAGGCATTCCGACAGCCGGCCGATCGCGCCGGCGTCCCGCAGCGGAATCTCGACGTCCTCAAAATGGGAGTCTCCGGAAGCGTCCGCGAAAATTCTCACCACGTTCATTTCGGCGGCTCCAGCGGCAAGATAATGCGAAACGTGGCACCCTGACCCGGCTGGCTTTCCACCTCTACCCTGCCGGACAACGCCTCCATGATCTTGTAAACGATGGCCAGCCCCAGACCGGTGCCCACCCGAACGCCCTTGGTGGTAAAGCCGGGCTCAAAAATCTTCTGCAGATGTTCTTGGGGAATGCCGGCACCGGTGTCCTGGATCTCTACGATCACGTGCTCGTTTTGCGCAAAAGTGCGGATAAAGATCTCTCCTGGCCCCTCGATGGCATCGATGGCGTTCACGATAAGATTCATGAAAACCTGATTCAACTGGCTGGCGTTGGATTTGATGCGGGGCAGACGGCCGTACTCCTTGTGCACCCTTATGCCCTCCCTGAGTCTGTGCTGGACCAGCGCAAGCGTGTCCTCCAGCCCTTCATGGATGTCGATGAGTTGAACCTCGGAGCGGTCCAGCCAGGAAAACCCTTTGAGGCTTTTGACGATCTTTGCGATGCGTTCGATGGCTTTGGTGTTCACTTCGTGGAGACGTTCTGCTGTGGACATCACCTCGTCGAACCGGTGTGTGCGGGCCTCACCTGTCGTGGAGCAGATCTTTTTCAGCTTTTCCAGAGAAATCCGGATGACATCCAGATTGCTTTTCAACGCGCCCAGAGGCGTGTTGATTTCATGGGCCACCCCTGCGGCCAGGCGACCCAGGGAGGCCATCTTTTCGGCTTGTACCAGTTCGGTCTGTGTCTCCTTCAGCTCGCGGTACGCGTCTCGGAGTTCTTTGTTGCGCAGTTCCAGGTTGCGGAAATCCAGAAAACGAGCGTAAGCCAACGACACCGCATCGGCGAAGCTCTTCAGCACCTGGACGTCGTTCTCGTGAAAGCGGGCCGGCTTGATGCTCAGCATATTGATGCGACCGTGGGAAAACGGTACGACAACCCAGCAGCGCGGAGGCTTGTCCCCTGGTTGTGTGCTGGTTTGCCAGCATTTTTCCATGAATGCCAGAAAAGTCCGGCGCTCGGCTTCCGTAGACTGGTTAGAAAGCAGCTCGGCCGCGCGCTCTTCATCGCTGACCTGAGAGAGCGGGAGTTCGGTCTGATAACAGTTCACGCCGGGCAGCAAGTCGTGGCAGGTGGGCTCCTTGCCGTACTGTTTCTGCAGCCAGGCGGTGGCTGCAGCGTAGATTCGGTAGGTATCGTGTTCCTCGTCGATGACATCGATGGAGCAGTAATCCGCCGGCAGGCCCACATCGTGCAGCCCCTCCCACAAGACGCCGGCGATGCGCACCATGTCCTCGGTTCCCCGCATGGCCAGGACTTCCGCTCGTACCCGTTCCACCACCTGGAGGCTGGCCATGGCGACGTCCACATCATCCAGCACCAGGCGCCGGATTTTTACGTCTCCATTGACCTGTGTCTGGCACGCCAACCGCACCGCCGGGCCAAAATGCAGACGTTCGGTGATGGCGCGCTCTTTTTCGTTCTTCGGAAGGCAGTGCTCCAGCCCTTCCAGGACTAGCACACGACAGGTGGTGCAGCGGGTCTGGCCACCGCAGACGTAGATATGAGGCACACCCGCCTGGAGCAAAGCCTGCAGAAGCGTTTTAGAGGGCTCGCAGGGAACCTCGCGCGCATCGGGAAGAACAGTAATCTTCGGCATGAACCGACCTGCTGGTTAAGAAAACATTCTGCAGCCGTGAGAATTGCGGACGGCCCGTCAGATAAGTAAGTTAGAAATGTTTGGGAAAAAGTCAATCTACGCAGGCTCACAGCCGGGATGCGGTGCCGTCTGAGAAATGTAAAACGGGCCGACACCGGATTTTGTCAAAACCCTTTTTCCGGTGCCGACCCGTATTGCGATGGACTGGTTATTCTTTTACTGCCTCGACGTTCAATTCGATCTTCACATCATTGCCCACCATCAACCCCCCGT
>CAYQOI010000469.1:0-3372 GCA_964419085.1 uncultured Cytophagia bacterium
GTATCGCGGCTATCCGCATCGATGTCCAACTGCATCTTGAGGTAAGAATAGGATGCCCGCAGTTGTAAACGCCGCGACGCCCGCCACGCGGCTGTAAACTCCAGCCCAAAGGCCTGACCATCCATCTTGTTGCTTACATAAAGTGGCAAGACGGTATGAAGCGGCGGCGGTGAGGTCTCCACGAATGGAAACCCGGGTTCATTGGTGCGCAAGTGGTTGTAAATGTTGTAAAACGTGGCAAGGTCAAAAGAGAAACGATTCAGCGGGCGAACACGGTAGCCCAATTCATATGCGAGAAGGGTTTCTGATTTGAATTTGCGATCACCGAAGATCACCAGAAACGTGGTGGGCGCGGTCGGCCGGGTGGCCCGCAGCACGATTCGCGCATCATCCTCCCCTCTGGATGGCGTTCGAACCGCACGGGAGACCGCGGCCCACACCGTTTGTCGTGTGCTGGGTGTCCATTTAAGACGGATATTGGGTTGGATTTCAAAGCCGGTAAAATCGTTGTGTTCAAATTTCGAGCCGATGATGAGATATAAGCGATGCCTGGCCAGGGCAATGTCATCTTGCAGAAAAGCGCTGAACAGGCTCACATCCCGGCTGCCGGGTCGAAGAGAGAACGCAAAGGTGGAATCAAAATCGTCGGTGATGAAACGGTAACCGGTCCCCCAAATGATCTCTTGCCGGTCTCCCAGCAAAAAGCGGTGTTGAAAGTCAAGGTCAAAGGTGTTGATGTCCCCCTTGACCACAGCTTCCTCGCGTTTCACCCGGTCAAAATAGAGTTGCAGCGCGAGGTCCGAGGTAGAAGAAAATGTGCGCTTCCACCGACTCAAGAGATGCCCCCCACTGACATCGGCGTTGAAGTCGAACGTCTGCAAAAATGGCGGTTCGGGAGAGTTGGTGATCCTGTATCGTTGTCCCACCTCTCCGCTGTAGACCCCACCCTCAACGGTGATTTCATCTTGCGATCCACTGTCCCAATCGAATCGGAAACCGCCGTGAGCCACATGCCAGTCGTCGGGGGTTTTGTTGCCGCTGGAGTCCACAAGGCCATCGAATTTGACATATTTTCCAAAGATACGGTAGGCACTCTTTTCTCCGATTCGCCCGCCGTAGCGAAATTGAGCAAAACTCCTCCTTTCCGAACCGACGCCCGCGGTCACCAGCGTTCCCTGGGTATCCCGCGCGTTTTTCGACATGATATTGATGATGCCGTTAACCGCATTCGCGCCCCACAACGTCGCGCCGGGGCCCCGAACCAGTTCGATCCGCTCCACGTCTTCCAGCAGGATCTCCTGGGTGTCCCATGAGACGCCGGAAAACAGCGGCGTGTAGACGCTCCTTCCGTCCTGCAACACCAGCAACTTGTTCGCAAATTGTCCGCTGATCCCGCGCGACAACCCGCTGAAGCCTCGAGTAGTAACCCCCCAACTGCTGGCATCATGTTGGGCCACCTGCATTCCAGGCACCATCCTCAGGGCATCCGGAATGGTCATCGCGCCCGACCGCTCGATCTCTTTTTGGCTCACAAGATAGGTCGCTGCAGGAGTTTCGAAGGGATCCTCAGATTTCTTGAAAACCGACACGAACTCGATGTTCATCAAATCCTCAAGGCTCAACCTAGTGAGCTTGATATGTTCCCCGTTAGATTGCTTGTCTTGTTGAAGGGTCGTAGCCGCACAACTGAGCAGCATTGCGGTCAACATCCACCCTAACGACCCGACCAACACCGTCACAAAGGACCGCTTACAAAAGAATACCATGGAAAAGGCCGACCGATAGTTGTGAAGTGATTTTGGTAAATGGTATGGCGAGGCTGCAGGTTTAGTGTAATAAGATATGAAAAGCGCTTAACATGGGCAAGTAAAAAAACCATTTTTTTTGGCAAAAAGCAACTTTTTTGTGAAAACTGCAGCCATTTTCGCATAATTGTACGAGAAGATTCGTTAATGGCACACGTATCGGGGGCCAAATACCATGAAATGACAGTATGTTTTCTGTGCAACGGAAAGAATTGACGGGTGGACAAATGGATGTGTCCAGGAGGGGGGTACTAACGTAGTCAGAGAGGAATTCAGTCGGGTGTCGTACGACACCGCGTACCGCATCCACCGTTTTTCACCACGGGGGCAGGCTTATTCTTTGGCCCCGAAGTCGGCTTAACGCTTGCAGACAGGCTCCGCCTTGAATGCCTCTCCGCGTCCCTCTCTTTCCCTCTGAGAACTGAACATCGGTGCCTCTCCCGACCGGTTGCCCGGTTGGGAGGCCCCACCGGCGCCTGTGGACGCCAGCGGCCATCTGCACAAAACAAAGGTGGGGAAGAACCCAATCCGCGAGGCGGTTCTCCCCCACCAATTTACATCCCCCAAATCCAGTTCGAACTATTCGCCGTCGACCGTTACTCCAAATCGGTCGAGCACGAGATCGATGGGATTTGCGATGGTACTGGTGGCGCTGCCGGCAAACAACAGACCAACCGGCTTGCGGTCATCGGACCCTCGCCGGCTCATCGCTACGATGAGGGAACCCGAATCTCCGCCCGCGCTGAAGTTTCTGCCACGAATTACGATCTGGTCGACAAAGCGCGCAACACCGTGACTGTAGGTGACATCGACAGTGGAGTTGATGGCCACAATCCTACCCCGCGTCAATTCGGTGGTCCGCCCATATTTCTGTACCAGCATCCTGACGGAGGCGGCTATGGTCTGAGACTTGGGCACGCCGTAGCCGTTGGATGGCGTCGCATTGCCCAAAAGCGCGGTTGAGGAAAGCGCGATGGCCGCGTCGATGCGGTTGCTTGCGGAAGTGGAGAACACGATGGGCTCGAAATCAGCAAGCGTCCCGATGGCATCGTCGGGATCAACTCCGCCATCAAAGGCACCTGGCTGGATCACGTTGTCCCCGATAGAGGCTTCATTCTCATCGGCGTAAACATGATTGTTGCTCAGGGCGTAGACATTGCCGGCTGCATCTTTGACCCGGCAACTGATGGTGCCTGCAGTAATATTCGGATGACCCGTCGAAACGCCGATGGGAACCGGTCGATCGAACCTCGCAGTGGGATCGACACCGCCCTGCAGGGCCTTTATCTCGCCTGTTACTTCTACGACAATGGGAACACCTTCCAACTTCGCCGGGAGGGCTGCTCTTCTGGCCATCTCGTCAGACTTTGCGAGGACAACAATCGCGGGACGACCGTCTTCGGTGAGTCCGGCCCCGGCCCCAATGATGCCCGGCTTACCCAAGAGTTCGTCCACATGACGGTTTTTTATCGCCGTCACCTGGCGAACTTGTGGGTTCGCCTTGGTGAAATTAGTGGTTTCTTGAACTACTCCCGGGCCGGTGGGTGTGACACCTCTCTCTCCGCAG